>JBFKOL010000001.1:0-51787 GCA_041628815.1 Saprospiraceae bacterium
CTCCGACGCTACCGGTGATTACATTGAGGAAATGCAGGCACCGTGCAACACACCATCCGCCAAGGTTGCCACTGGCAGCGCTGCGCCAGATATGGGTGGCAAAGCGTTCACCTGCTTCACCGATTTTGATGGCTACCTCCCTGATCACCGAGGCCTTCACACCACTTTCCTTTTCGGCAAACTCAGGCGTATATTGGGAATATTCCTCGATCATCGAATCGATGAACTGTTCGAAAGTCGCGGGTTTGCCGGGATGCATCTTTTCCAGGTATTCCTCCCAATTGACCCAGTTTTCGAGGTAATCCCTATTGTATAGTCCTTCCAGTAAAATGATTCGTGCCATTGCCAGCAGGACGGCGGCCTCAGTCCCTGGATACGATGGCATCCAGTAGTCCGACATGCTTGCCGTATTGGACAGACGTGGATCCATACATGCGAGTTTGGCTCCCTTCATCTTTCCTTCGATGATGCGCTGGGCATGCGGGTTGAAATAGTGACCCGATTCCAGGTGGGCGGAAATTAGAAGAATGAATTTTGCTTCTGAATGGTCGGGGCTGGGGCGGTCATAACCATGCCAGATGTTGTAACCAAACCGTGCACCGGATGAACAGATATTTGTGTGGCTGTTGTGCCCATCAATGCCCCATGCCTGCAATACGCGGTTGGCATAGCCTTCGTGACCGGGGCGGCCAACATGGTAAGCTATTTCATTGTTTCTACCTTCCTGAATAGCCTTCCGTATCCGTGAAGCGATATCTTCGAGCACTTCATGCCAGGTAACTCGTTCCCATTGACCTTCTCCTCTTTTTCCTACCCTTTTAAGCGGATAAAGTATCCTGTCGGGATCGGTGATCTGGTTGATGGTGGCTGGTCCTTTAGCGCAGTTCCTTCCCCGGCTGCCGGGGTGGTACGGGTTGCCTTCGAATTTCCGCACTTCACCTTTTTCCTTGTCGATGTATGCTGTCAGACCACATGCACTTTCACAGTTGAAGCACGTCGTAGGAACGATGGTATAGGTCCTTTTTTCTTTTCTTGGCCAGGACTTCGCTTCGTATTCCTCCCAGTGATCCCATTTTTCAATGGGTGGAAACTTGTTTAAATCTGTGGTGGTCATCCTATCCAAAACGGGATCTCTGTCCCGATGGAGATTGGGAATGATTTTTAACTTTTCCGCAATCTTTTCTATAAGTGTGTGATTCTTTTTCATTTTACCGGTTTTATCAAACGAGTGAAATGCGTTGTGGGGCCTCCACCCAGATGTGTTCTGTAAAGTATATGCCTATCAGTACCAATGCAGCAGAAATTACCAGAGCTGGATTGCCTGGCCAGAAAAGGAGTAGTACGAATGGAACCAAATTTCCAATGAGAACTACACCTGTCCAAAAGATCTTACTGTATCTTCCTTTTATTATAGAATGAACTGTCAATTCGAGATCCTTCGTCGGATGTGGTGTTACCAGTTCTATCAGCATGGTCGCGGCGTTGATACCTATGGATAAGAGGAGCATTGTTTTCAGACCGTCCTGCCACCCAAATTCAAGTCCAAAAAGTGAGGATATTAGAACATAAGCTGCAGCTCCGGCCATCACAGAATGGACCAGCATATGTATGGACAGGGTAGGGCTCTGCCAGAAATCCCTGCCTCGAGCTTGCGCAAAGAGGAAAGCCGTATATATGGCCAGTAAAATGGCTACAGGCAAAGAAACCACAAAAAGAATTTGCCTGGTGGTATGCCAATCCATCCATTGAGCCAGGCCGATAGCCGTTACAAGGGCACCAAAGAAGCTGATGGTATAACCGCCTTTCACCAACCAGGACTCGAAATGAGGTCTCAACAGGACGTAGAAGAATCTTTTCGGTTGATCGAGGTCCATTATGAGCAGTACGCCGGTGAGTGAAAGGAACAAAAGACCGGTTGCGACAGAAGACCACACCGCGTTGGCATTCAACTCAAAACCAGCTACGAGCCACATAAGAACAGGGACGAGCAGCGCACCGGCTGCTATGGCTTTGGTCCAGATATAACCCGATACTTCCCAACCCCAAAGAATTCCTTTATCCGGTGTATCATACACTCGTTTTGCTTCTTTATTCATCAGTACTTCCACAGATTTTACTGGTTTAGGAGATTTGCCGTTCTCCCCGTTGGAAGATCCTTTTATCCGTATTAACTCGGCGAGGACATCTTCATTGGAATAAGACAATTTTTCTGCCTCTTTGGCAAAATGGCCCACTCCCAGGCTCTGCGAACCCCAAAGACTCGAATGTGACCGCTCGGTCGCACTGGGTACCAATGAAGAATCATCTGCATCGATGTAGAACAGATTGGGTACTGTAGCTTTTTCCGGTTTCCGCACCTTGACGGCCTGCCGTGCGAGGAGTTGGGCGATTTCAGTGTCCGGGTTATCCATATCGCCCGATATGATGGCGTGTTCGGGACAAACGTTGACACAGGCCGGTTCGAGGCCAAGATCAATCCGGTGGGCGCAATAATTGCATTTGGCGGCTGTATGCGTTTCCGGATCGATGTATAGGGCGTCATAGGGACATGCCTGCATACAGGATTTACACCCTATGCACCGTTCTTTGTCGAAGTCTACGATTCCGTCTTCCCGCGTGAAAAGCGCTTCTGTAGGACAGATGGAGACGCATGGCGCATCTGTGCAATGATTGCATCGCATCACTGAAAACAACCGTCGCGTATCCGGGAAGGAACCTTTCTCCACTTGCTTTACAAAGGTCCTGTTGACACCAACAGGTACATCGTGCTCCGATTTACAGGCAGTGGTACATGCGTGGCATCCTATACACTTCCTGTTGTCTATAATGAATCCGTATCTCATTTAGTCAGCATTCTTTTTGTATTGAATAATTCCATTTATTACTTGGATAAGTTTCATCGTGTACCTTTCACTATTGACTATTCACTATTTATCATCCCCACTTTTTTTCTTATTTCGCTGCGAAGCATATTGCCTGCTTAAGGTGCCAAGACCGTTATCGAAAAAGTGACCTTCGATGGCATCTTTGATCCGTAGGTAGTTGTTTCGCGGACCGACGCGTTGTGTAATTCCACATTTTTCAAAAAGATCCCTGACCGGCCCTCGCAGATGGGTAAAAACCAATGTGATGTTTTTGGATGCGTAATAGTCGATCAACTGATTGAGGACCTTGATGCCCGTGGTGTCGATATTGATGATGGAAGTGGCATTCAGTATGACGGTGTGCGTCTTGGGATGGGCTCTAAGCAGCCCAGTCATGGTATCATAAAAGTGATTGGCATTGGCAAAATAGATGCTTTCGTCATATCGTATGATCAATATGCCTTCATGGGTCTGCGCTTCGGGAAACCGCTCAATATTTCGATAACTGTCCGTACCCGGCAATTTTCCAAGGATAGCATAGTGCGGGCTGGAGGTACGCTGCAATACTATAATCAGGGAAAGCACGATTCCTACAAAAACGCCTTCCTGGATTCCAAGAAACAAGGTCAGTATTCCGGTGACTGCATAGACAGAAAAATCCCTTTTGCTGATATGAAACAATTCTTTGGCATGGGCGACATTTATGAGGCCATATACAGCTGCGATGACAATTGCTCCTAATACGGGCTTGGGCAGATAATAGAACAGGTGTGTGCAAAACAAGAGGATCAGGGCAAGGAATGCCGCCGAAAATATGGATGAATAACCACTTTGTGCCCCGGTATCGTCGTTGATGGCGGATCTTGTAAAACTGCCGGTATTGGGAAAGGCCTGAAAGACAGAACCAATCATTTTAGCCAGGCCCAGTCCGAGTAATTCCTTGTTGGGATCGACATTTTGGTCCTCTTTTCTTGCAGCTATGGTCTTGGCAATGGCCAATGACTCGATAAAACTGATAAGGCATATGACCAGTGCGAGTGGTGTTACCCTTACAATGTTGGAAATACTTAGGAATGACAAAGTGGGTTTAGGGAGTCCTTTTGGGACTTCGCGAACGATGTCTACACCGGCCTGATCGAGATGAAATAGATAGACTGCTATCGTGCCAAGGACTACCGCCAGAAGGGCACCCGGGAGTTTATTGTTGACATACTTCAAGCCTATAATTGTGACGATTCCGACAACCCCGAGTGCTACTGAGTAGAGATCGATCTGGCTCAGATTGGATGAAAGACCTTTAATGATACCAATGACATTGTTGGACTGTTCCATTTCTATTCCCAGGAAATACTTGAGTTGGCTCAGCGCTATAATGAACGCTGCAGCGGTAGTAAACCCGGAGATTACAGGTTCTGACAGAAAGTTCACCAGGAATCCCATTCTGATGGCGGCAAAGGCCAACTGGATGGCTCCCGCGACCATCGAGGTAAGCAGAGCCAGCTGTATGTATTCGGGGGTGCCGGGTGCAGCCCATTGGGAAACACCGGACAATACAATGATGGATACGAGGGCTACCGGCCCTACGGACAGTTGTTTGGACGATCCGAAAAAGGGATAGACCAAGAGCGGCACAAAGGCAGCATAGAGCCCATAAATGGCCGGAAGTCCTGCGAGCAAAGCATAGGCCATGCCCTGAGGAATGATCATTACCGCCACCGTTAGACCTGCTACAAGGTCTTTCTTAAGTCCTCCGTAGGTAGTTATGTTGGGCAGCTGGATCGTCCACATGGTAATTTCCTAAGCTACTGTCAAAAAGTAAACTGGACTTCGAAGTCCCACTGTTTCATTTCCAGGATCACATTTTGGTGCGGTACGAACTGACCTTGTTGTGCAAGGGCCGGGTCGAAATCAAACGGGTTGAGTCCGCTGACTTCATTGTTCAACGCATAGTTGATGGAAAAGTGGATTTTATTACCGCCTTGACCGACCCCCTTGCTAAATCCGAGAGCAATGTGATTATCGATAACACCGGGTGCAAGGATGTTGAATACCACCTCTGATGCTGGGATGGGCTGGTCGCCTTTAGAGAAACCCGCCCTGAGTGTGAAGTCTTCGCTCACATCATATTCAGCACCGATTTTGAAAACCGACATGTCTTCCCATCCGAATCCCGAACCATCGTCGCTTCCCAGCGGGACATGATTGGGGTTGGGCGTGTAGTCAGCCGGATTGTTCGGGTTGCCGCCAGGGTTGAGAAAGGCGGGAGGCAAGGCCATCGGATCGACCGGATTGGCAATCGATGCCACACCGCTGTACATGATTTGTTTAAAGTCAAGTGCCAGCCTTAGTGTACTGTTGGGAGCATAAACGATACCAGCGGTCCAGGAGGCAGGAATATCAAATGCTCCTTGTTGGGCAAACAATCCAGCATAGTCTTCAAATTTTCCTGACATGGTTTTGGATTGATACACAGCACCGAGTTGGAATTGATCACTTAAGTGACCGTGGTACCCTACTTTGAAGCCTAAGCCTAAGGCCGTACTGGTGCCGTTATTGCTTAATTTGGTCGGATCGCTGGAGAATGGGGCAAAGTTTGAGAGGCCTTCATTGCTGAACTGTTGACCACTTATCAGTGCCGTCACCCCCACGCTGTGGTTCTCATGCAATTTGTACGCGTAGGACAGTCCCACGAAAAGTTGTACCAAGTTTACGCCTGTATTTTCAACACTTTGGTCATAAAATGTACGGGTGGGGTAATTGGTATTCATTCCGCCATGTCCGAAAATAGACATTGTAAAAGCACTTTTCTCACCTATGGTCCAGTTGCCTGCCAGGTGGGGAATAAGGAATAAGTTGGATTCGCTTTCAACCGTTCCAGGCGTGAGTCCAAAGGTTCCTGGAAGCCCGGAAGGATTTCCCGTAATGGTGTATTGCCTTTGCGGACTGAAAAATGATACACCTACGCTGTATAAACTGCCGGTAAAGACATTTGCGGCAGGATTGCCATTGATCAATGCCGTATACGGCAGTCCAATTCCCGCGCCAGCCATTCCTTTGTGTATGGCTCCATAGCCCAAGCTGAAGTACCCGTCAGTGGCTTGAAGTGAAAGAAATGAAAGAATGGCAAAAGAGAGGACAAGTAGTTTTTTCATGTGTATGTTAGTTGTTGTCAGGTTACAGAAATATCGTTGCAGCGATACTGATCGCGCTAATGTAGGTCAGCTAAAGCAATCTTTTTGTGACCTAAGACACACCAAGGTAAAACAGAATGATAGGTGTTTTCATTCATGTGATTAATCAACAATTAGACAGTGTACCAAACCTAATAAAAGTTGGCTAATGCAACTATTCGGTTGAATTATCCAAATATGATTTGGAAATGATTACATGTATTTTGGAAGAAATATTTTCCAGGAGAAAAATTTAAACTGGCAGTTGCAGTTTGCCAGGTATTCAATAATCACGTTGTGCTTGTAGATTTACTCCTATGGAAAGCAGAATTGTCTTTGACTTTCCTGATCGTGGATACGGCAATAACGGGCGCACTTATTATTTTAATGCGGTGTTTGATTAGAGCTTGAAAATGAATGTTTGATTTTCGGTAATCCGCCAGAAGACCCGATATTCGATCTCACGCAGCATTACATGGAAGAAACTGCCACCCATATCGAAAAACCTGAGTCGGGTACGACACAAGCCCCTGCCGCCGAAAAGGTGATAAAGAAGTTCGGAACCTTCCAAGGGGTGTTTACACCAGTTACTCTTACCATCCTGGGTGTAATTATGTACCTGAGGGAGGGATGGGTAGTCGGAAATGCCGGTCTTGTAGGTGCCATCCTGATTATCCTGCTTGCTTCCGGAATCACCTTTTTGACTGCACTCTCGATGTCGTCTATCACGACCAACATCAGAATTAAAGCCGGGGGCGCATTTTCCATTATTTCACAGTCGCTCGGTCTCGAGGCAGGGGGTGCCATAGGCATTCCGCTTTACCTGGCCCAAGCCTTTGCTGTAGCCATGTATATTTTCGGTTTCCGTGAAGGATGGCTATGGATCTTTCCGGAGCACCCAGCTCTTCTTATTGATGTGATTTCTTTCGCCCTCATATTGGGTATTGCTTATGTGAGCACCGACTTTGCCTTCAAGATACAGTACGTTATTCTTGCCGTCATTATTGGTTCGCTGGTTTCAATTGGTCTTGCTTTTACCATTCACCCGGTAAATACAGAAATACAACTTTTTGGTAATTACCCGGGTTCAGTCGAAAACAACTTCAGCGGAACGAATTTCTGGTTGGTATTTGCAGTTTATTTCCCGGCGGTGACAGGTATTATGGCGGGAGCAAATATGTCGGGTGACCTTGAAAATCCCAGGGTAAGCATTCCTACCGGGACCCTGTCGGCACAGTTCATTTGTACGCTAATCTACATTGCCCTCGCCTGCGTTTTGGCCTTACTCGCCACACCACAGGAGTTGGTGAGCAATTACAATATCTTGATTGATAAGGCATTCTGGGCACCTATCGTATTGGCAGGACTGCTTGGAGCAACATTTTCATCTGCTCTGTCATCGCTGGTCGGTGCACCCAGGATACTTTATGCGTTAGGCGAGAACAAGGTGTTGTTCAAAAATGAATACCTGTCGGCCACCGACCAGAAAGGAGAACCCAAAAATGCATTATACTTGACCGCAGGACTGGTATTTTTCTCGCTACTGCTCAGGGATCTCAACGCGATTGCTCCCTTGCTCACTATGTTTTTTCTAATCGCTTATGCCATGATCAATGTAGTAGTACTTATCGAACAAAGTCTATCCCAGGTCAGCTTCAGACCTACGCTTCGCGTACCCATCCTCGTACCGTTGCTGGGTACTGTGGGTTGTTTCTTTGCCATGTTCATCATCAATCCGTCGGTATCAATGGTATCGTTGGTGCTGGTAGTCGGATTTTACATCCTCCTCATGCGGAAACGGTTTATCACCGATGACGGTGACGTACGAAGCGGTTTGTTCAATGCATTGGCAGAATGGTCGGCCAAGATTGTCAACAAACTTCCGGAGGCCAAAGAAAGGGCATGGCAGCCCAATATGATCGTACCCGCCAAACACATTTCCGATGTGGTGAGATCCTCCAAGATTATCTTTTCCCTGGCGCGGCCCAAGGGCTCGATCAAGCTGCTCGGTTTTTCAAGGGACGATCGTCGCCAAATCATGGAGCGCCGGCTGGCCGATGTAAAAAGCCATTTCATGAAGCAGGATATTTCCTGTACGCAGGCCATCATTGAAGGTCCTGATTTTGAGACAGGTATGATCTCCTCTATGCAGTCTATGAAAGCTACCTTTTTCAGACCCAATACCATCTTTCTTAGCCTTACCGATGAAAGGGTTGAAGATAAGGAGTATGAGACTTTACTGTCCAAATCACAATCCCTGGGATATGGGGCATACCTGTACGTACCCTATCGCAAAATTGGATTGGGTCTCGAGAAAACAATCAACCTGTGGTTGGAAGAAGGCGAATTGATGGGTTTTAAAGAAAAAAAACCTGATCATATAAATCTTGCCATGCTGACTGCATACCTTCTCATGCGAAACTGGAAGGCCATCCTGAAAATCAACATCATCTGCACAGGCAAGTACGAACTGGTGGAGATGAGGGACCGATTGGATCTTTTGATGGTTCTGGCCCGGCTACCAAGGTCGGCAAATGCTGTATTTTGGGATGGAGGCTACGAGGCCGTTTACAAATCCGGAGAACGGTGTGATCTCAATATAGCCTATGTTAAACCCGGCCAGATCGACCTGGAAGCCCTTAGGTCACATGGTGATAAAATGGAGTCTTCGTTTTTGTATACCTGGGATTCAGGGATTGAGAATGCTTTTGCATAACAACAGATTTCTTGTAGCGAAACGAAATAAAAGGATAAATAGTCACACCGGAATAAATCTTTGCGGCTAGATGAAAGCTGTCGTTGAAACTCGTCCCGCGGAAGTATTAAAGAAAAAAACCCTTCACCTCAAAAGATGAAGGGTATATAATAAGGTAGTGCCCAGAGCGGGACTCGAACCCGCACGCCCTTACGGACACATGGCCCTCAACCATGCCTGTCTACCAGTTCCAGCACCTGGGCAATAGAGCAAAATATTGCAAAAGTATTATTTCAATCACGCCCTTACGGACATCCCGCCCTTTGGCGGGACCTGTCTACCAGTTCCAGCACCTGGGCATTTTTATTTGGTGAAATAGTGAATTGGTGAATTGGTGAATTGGTGAATGGGCGAAACGATGAATCATTTATGTAA
Organism: Saprospiraceae bacterium; assembly: GCA_041628815.1. Classification (GTDB taxonomy): domain Bacteria; phylum Bacteroidota; class Bacteroidia; order Chitinophagales; family Saprospiraceae; genus JBFKOL01. The sequence continues at coordinate 9,165 of JBFKOL010000001.1, forward strand.
CCAGTCTTCCTATCAACAATACCTTCACATTCCGCTTCCGGATTATCGAGACGCAAATATAAGCACCAAAATCTTCATTTGCCCTATTCCAATTCTGCCTTCCTTCTTATTTTGAGCAGATGAAAGAAAACGATGGGCTGCAAAGCATAGGCATTTACATATTCGACGATGTTGAATTGCTGGATTTCGCCGGTCCGCTGCAGGTATTCAGCGCTGCGCGCTACCTTGACGATGTGCTCATTCCTGTGATTGATTTGGTAGGACCGAAACCACAAATAACAGTAGCCAAATCGCAAATGCAGGTGGTCGTCCAAAAGTTGCTCAAAGATGCTGGAGGTTATGACCTCTTCCTCATCCCGGGGGGCTTTGGTACACGCCCTATTCTGGAGAATACCGAGGAATTGGAACACTTGAAAAGGATCTCCGAGGCATCCAAATTCCTGGCCAGCGTATGTACCGGTTCGCTGGTACTGGCCAGACTGGGTATGCTGAAAGGCTTAACCGCCACAACCCACTTTGGAGCCATCGATCTTTTGCGAAAGATCGAACCCAACCTGACGGTCGACCGAAGCAGGCGCTATATTGACAATGGCCGTATCATCATATCCGAAGGCGTCAGTGCAGGCATCGATATGAGCTTCCACCTCCTTGCGAGATTTTTCAGCCAAGAACTCTCTGATACCGTAAAACGCTATATTGAATATTATCCTGAAAAAGAAGGGGAGGTGTGTAGTTAGGAATGGCAATGTTGCAAGTTGCCGGGTTGCAGGTGTTAAACTAAGCCACTTAGACCAGTTCATTTCAAGTTCAAGTTCAAGTTCAAGTTCAAGGTCAAGTTCAAGTTCAAGGTCAAGGTCAAGGTCAAGTTTCTTCCTTCTCGGCCAGCTGGAAGATGCGCAGGATGAAGCAAGATTTAGTTCAAGCTCAACTTATTAAACCACTTAAATAACTTAAACCAACCTCAAAAACATATTACCCCTAAAAAGTATATCTTTCCGTTCTGTAACGAAACTGATCCGGGATGCCTGACTTTTGCCACCTTCATTGTCATACTACTTATTCCCTTTTAGACGGTGCCTCCGACATTGGCCGGTTGATGGACAAAGCAGTCAGGGACGAACAAAAAGGTGTTGCCTTGACGGATCACGGCAATATGTTCGGCGCTTTCAAATTCGTCAATGAAGCCCAAAAAAGGGATCTAAAGGCGATCGTCGGTTGTGAATTCTATCTCGTGGAAGATCGTCACAAGAAATCATTTTTAAAATCGAGAGGAGAAAAAGACGTCAGGTATCACCAGTTGTTACTCGCAAAAAACCAAAAGGGCTATGAAAATCTTTCCAAGCTCTGTTCACTTGGATACATCGACGGACTCTATGGGAAATACCCGAGGATCGACAAGGAGCTCATCATCCAGTATCACGAAGGGCTCATAGCGACTTCGTGTTGCCTTGCAGCAGAAATACCGCGGGCCATAGCAAATGGCGATAACGAGAAGGCAGAGCAATTGATCCAGTGGTGGCTCGATTTGTTCGGGGATGACTTTTACATCGAGTTGCAGCGGCACAAAGGCCTTGAGAACATCGACAGCACTGGGATTTCCCAGGAATATGTAAATCAGCAACTCTTGCTGTTCGCCCGCAAATACAACATCAAGACGATTGTGACGAACGATGCACATTACATCGAAGAAGAAGACTGGAAGCCCCATGACGTCATCCTATGCGTGAATACAGGCCGAAAAATCGATGAGTTGGACAGGTTCAAGTTTTCCAGTTCGGACTATTATTTCAAGACCAAGGATGAGATGCGCCAGTTGTTTGCCGACGTGCCGGAGGCAATTGACCATACCATGGATATCTTTGATAAGATCACGACACCACAGCTTGCCCGTGACATCCTCCTCCCCAATTTTCCATTACCCCAACCCTTTAAAAACCAGGCGGAATACTTGCGCCATCTCGTTTTTGAAGGAGCCAGAAAGAGTTACAACACCATTTCTGAAAATTTACGAGAAAGGCTGGACTACGAGCTCAAGATCATATCGGATATGGGGTTTGAAGGATACTTCCTGATTGTCCAGGACTTCATTGCTGCGGCACGCGATTTGGGTGTTGCTGTAGGTCCTGGTCGTGGTTCGGCTGCAGGGTCTGCGGTGGCTTACTGTCTCAAGATTACCAATGTGGATCCGATCAGGTACAATTTACTTTTTGAGCGATTCCTCAACCCGGAGCGCATCACGATGCCGGACATTGACATCGACTTTGATGATGAAGGCCGTCAAAAGGTAATCGATTGGGTGGTCGATAAATATGGCAAGAACCAGGTGGCACAAATTGTCACCTTTGGCACTATGGCTGCTAAGTCTTCCATCCGAGATGTCGGGCGGGTATTGTCTCTGCCGCTCAATGAAACCGACAGGATCGCCAAAATGGTACCGACACGGCCTGGGACCAAGCTTCATCGCATTTTTAACAAATCCAACACAGAGCTTAAGGACGAGTGGGCGAACGACGACTATTCCAAGATCCAGGAGTTGCTGTCCATCAAGAAGAAGGGAACCCTTGAGGGAGAGGTGCTGCAATTGGCCGAAAGGGTAGAAGGGACCGTAAGAAATACGGGAATTCACGCAGCAGGACTCATCATAGCACCGGATGATATCACCAAGTACATCCCTGTATGTACGACGAAGGAAACCGATCTATTGGTCACCCAGTTTGACGGCAGTCACGTGGAGGCCGCGGGTATGCTCAAAATGGATTTCCTGGGGCTAAAGACCCTTTCCATTATAAAAGATGCGATTGAAAATATTGTAAAACGGTATGGTGAGGATGCACGCATCAATCCCGATGATATTCCGCTGGATGATGAAAAGACTTTCGAGCTCTTCCAGCGTGGGAACATGATCGGTATATTTCAGTTTGAGTCCGACGGCATGCGCAAATTCCTGCGGGAGTTGAAACCCAATTCCATTGAGGATCTCATTGCCATGAATGCCCTTTACAGGCCGGGCCCGATGGATAATATTCCATCCTTTATCAAGAGAAAACACGGGGAAGAAGAAATTACCTACCCGCATCCCTGGTTGGCAGAGATCCTTGTACCGACCTATGGAATCATGGTCTACCAGGAGCAGATCATGCAAACTGCTCAGATCATGGCCGATTATACGCTTGGCAAAGCGGATATGCTGAGACGGGCGATGGGAAAGAAGAAGAAAAAGGAAATGGAAGAGCATCGCACCATTTTTGTCAACGGTGCCATGTCAAAAGGTGTGGAAAGGAAACAGGCGGAAGAAATTTTCAGCATCATGGAGAAGTTTGCACAGTACGGTTTTAACCGCTCCCATGCTGCCGCTTATTCGATCGTCGCATTTCAAACGGCTTACCTCAAGACGCACTACCCAGCTGAATTTATGGCCTCCGTCCTCACGCACAACAAACACGATATCGGCAAGCTTAACTTTTTCCTTCGCGAAAGCAAGCGCATGGGTATCGTTGTGCTCGGACCCAGTGTGAACGAAAGCGATCTGAATTTCAAGGTCAACCAGGACGGTCACATCCGTTTTGGATTGTCGGCGCTGAAAGGTGTGGGTGAAGGACCGGTGGAAGAAATCATCCGTCAAAGAGAGGAAAATGGTCCCTATACGAGCATATACGACATGACCAAGAGATTGGGGTTGAGGCTCGTGAATAAAAAATGCTTTGAAAGTCTGGCTAACGGAGGAGCTCTCGACGAACTTAATGAAGGAAACAGGGCCCAGTATTTCGCACCGGCCGATGGATTCGAAACAGTTATCGAACACGCCATTAAATTTGGCAATGCTTTTCAGAATCAGAAAGCACAGATGGTCAACTCGTTGTTTGGTGATCTGTCTGAGACCATCATGAATGAGCCCAAGATGCCTTCCACAGAACCATGGAACAAAGTTGAGAAACTGAACAGGGAAAAAGAAGTCACCGGAATCTTCATTTCAGGCCATCCATTGGATGATTACCACATGGAGATACAGAACTTTACGACATGTGCCCTCGACGTGGCTCATGAAAGACGGGATACCATCATACGCCTCGCGGGCCTCGTCACCGAGGTATTTCATGGCGTTACCCAAAAAGGCCTTGGTTATGCCAGGTTAACTCTCCAGGATTATAAGGGAAGTATGAGCTTTGGTTTGTACAATGAAGCATACAAATCATTCAAGGACCTGATAAATATGGGTGAAGTCCTTTTTGTTGAAGGCCTTTTCAGCCGGGGTTACAGCGGAGACAACTACTTTTTCAAGGTTAAAGACATAAAATTGCTCGACACCGTAGGCAAGGCATGGACTAAATCAATCACAGTCCAGCTTCCTATTGAGGCGATAAACAAGAATCTCATTGATCAACTGACCCACATCTATAAGCAGCACAAAGGTGGCCACAAATTCAAGGTCCTGGTTACTGATCCGGAAAACAATGTGCAATTGAGCCTTTTAAATGCTGATAACAAGGTCAACGTTGACAGTGTATTGATCAATAAGCTCTCACAACTCGGACTGCCATACAAGTTGAACTGACCTCAGCCCAGAGGCATGAACAGGTTATTCTTTCATTAACGATTTGTTAAAATTGGATTTGTAGTTCAGAGTTTAAACTGAACATAGACTCAAAACGTTTGAGCTATGTATGAGAAAGTTATTCCTGCTCTTGGCATTTTGTCTATCCATTCAGCTCACTGGCCAAGATGTGGTTGTATTCGAAAAATTTGATGATTTCGAAGAACTTCTGTACAAGGATGACGGCAAAACCTATGTCATCAATTTCTGGGCCACGTGGTGTGCCCCCTGCATAAAGGAGTTGCCCTTCTTTGAGAAGATCCATGAAAAGTATAAAGACAAAAATGTCAAAGTAATTCTCGCTTCACTGGACTACAAGGAACACCTTGAAAGAAAAGTGGTGCCCTTTATCAAACAAAAGGGACTTAAATCCGAAGTAGTACTTATGGACGATCCCAATGCCAATGTCTGGATAGACAAGGTGGATAAAAGGTGGTCAGGAGCCATTCCGGCAACCGTATTTTACAATGGTAAGAACCGTAAATTTATGGAACAGGAATTTTCTTCTTTCGAGGAACTCGAAAGCGTTGTTCTCGAATTTAAATAAAGTCAAATCTAAAATGCTATTATATGAAAAAACTTATGACACTGTTTTCACTACTCGTAGCCATTTCCGTCAGTATGGCGTTTACGCCAGCTAGTGGTGGTTACAAAGTCGGAGATACGGCGACAGATTTTAGCCTCAAGGGTGTTGATGGCAAATTTGTGTCCATGTCCGATTATAAAGATGCCAAGGGATTTATTATCATTTTCACCTGCAATACTTGCCCTGTTGTCAAACAGTATGAAGACAGAATCAATGCTTTGCATGAAAAATATGCCGACCAAGGATATCCGCTCATTGCTATCAATCCTAACGATCCGTCTATCCAGCCGGGCGATAGCATGGAAAAGATGAAGGTGCGGGCCAAAGAAAAGGGTTTTAAATTCCCATACCTCTTTGATGCCGGACAAACCGTATATCCTCAATATGGTGCTACGAAGACACCTCATGTGTTCTTACTGGATGCATCATTAATTGTCAGGTACATTGGTGCTATAGATGACAATGCGCGAAGTGCAGAGTCCGTGGGCGTTAAATACCTCGAGAATGCAATTGCCGCCTTAGAAAAGGGCAAGAATCCGGATCCCAATTTTACGAAAGCAGTAGGTTGCTCAATAAAAGCAAAGGCATAACCGATTGAAATAGTGAATTAGATGCCCCCGTTAGCGCGAAACGGGGGCATTTATTTTGTCCTGGATTAAATATTATCTTTTTTTACAATATGAAAATATTGATGGTTTGCCTCGGTAATATATGCCGTTCTCCTCTTGCCCAGGGAATTATGGAACATAAGGCTCGACTAAGAGGACTGGAGTGGATGGTTGATTCCGCGGGAACGAGTCGCTGGCACATTGGAGAACCTCCTGATCCAAGGTCGATCAAGACGGCCAGAAAATATGGGATTGACATATCGGCACAACGAGCTCGACAGATACTGATGGAAGACGCGGACCGGTTTGACCTTATCCTTCCAATGGATCAAAACAACTACTCTGACATAAAACGAATGCTGGGTCAAAAGTTTGATGAAGACAAAATAAAGCTCATCCTTAATTTCGTTAATCCTGGTACCAATACACCGGTACCTGATCCGTACTACGACGGAAGCTTTGAAAAAGTATTTCGCCTACTGGATCAAGCCTGTGATCACCTATTGGATCACTATGTAAAAAACTGAATGAGATCCTTGTTATTGATGTGTGCGATCGTTACAGCGTTGCCCATTTACGGTCAACCTGACAAAAAGGATATCGATCGAGTGATTTCAGAAGTCAATGATTTAAGAAAGACAGGTTGCTATTGCGGAGGCCGTTGGATGCCTCCGGCAAGACCGGTATCCTGGGACCACGAATTGTACATTGTTTCGAGGGAATATGCGCGGTACATGTACCGCAATGATCATTTTTCACACTTCTCGAAGAACGGTGAAGATCTTGGCGATCGACTTGACCGTATGGGATATGAATGGCAAAAGGTAGGTGAAAACATCGGTCACGGGTACATGGACTTCTATGACGTTTTTGAAGCCTGGAGAAGGAGTCCAAGTCATTGCGAAATGCTGATGGATCCGGATGTCACTCTAATGGGTATGTCCAAATATTATACCTACTGGGTACAGTCCTTTTCGAGACCATTCACATACCAGTACGGTACAGAATAGCTCCTTTATCATTCAACGGGGTATTAATTATTAAAAGTTAGGGAACACACCTTTGCCAATTTGTATTTAGGTAAGAAAAGACCTATTAGAGCGATGCCAGCAATGAAATTGATTGGCTTCAGAAATTCATGTCAGTGATATCCTTCAGATCAACTGAAAATTCAATTACCACGTTTTCATAGCTTTATATATAACATAATGATATTATATCTTAAATATCATACGGTATGCCTACCTAATCCAAGCCCGCAGATTGCATATTTGACCTATTGACTGACATAGGTTGTTATATGTGAATGGAAAATTATTCGAAGAAAAAAAATGCAATAATTACCTCGGGTAAGATGTACGGCTTCACAAATGTGCTGCCTACATTTGATGATTAGACGAAGTTCCCCTCAATTTTAATACCCTAGTTTGGTTTTTTCAAAAGTTAGAGCTGTTCTCTCCGGAGAACAGCTTGCCAAACGAGGTTCCCAGGTATATATAACAAAATATGTACCAAAATGAAGCGGAACGAAACGGTCGATAAAGATTGACCACTCTGAACCCCCACATACTTATCCCACCCCGCTTTTCAAGAGTTGGCAGCGAAGGCTGTCATGGTTAAAGAACAAATTTTTTTTAACCAAAACTCTGTCTCATGCCTAAGAGCTACTTAACGTTAATAAGTCGTCGGCTCAATGAATTGTGGTATCTGACATTGGTCTATTTTGTATGTATCATACCTCTTTCTGGACAAGGTAATTCGGTGTCGTGTCACGGTGCACTTCAAGTGTCCCTCGACGTGAATTGCGAAGCGGAAATCAACGGGCTAACGATTCTCACAGGTGAGTCTCCGTTTGACAAACCCACAGATTTCCTTGTCACCGTTACGGAAAAAGGCACATACAACGTTCCACCATCCGTATTTTCCGGATCAGGTAGTGGATTGACCTTTTCAAATACCAATTCCGGCGAATTTATCCGCTTCACGGAACCTGGCAACTTCGTTGTCAGTGTTGAGCGAAAATCAAGCGGTCTGAGCTGTTGGGGCTACGTTTATGTCGAAAATAAGCTGCCACCAGCACCTGAGAATTGTGCTTGTCCGGATACGGCCACAGTCATCGCAGATTCTTGCCGTTTTTCGTGTGCAAGTATTGAACTTTTTTTCCAGAATGCCGTCGTAACGGATTCTGCCGGGCTAAACCCCGAATTTGTAAAAAATTGCGCTTCAAGCGAAGACCCAGTTTTTTCGGATGAACTTGTAGAAGATACGATTTGCGGAAATTGGTACATCATCCGTACATGGAAAGCAAAAGTGACCAACTCACATGGTACGCAGGTCTCTGCATTGAATTGCAAGCAGAAATTTCTTTTTGAAGCCATTGAGAGCGAAGATATTCACCCCCCCAAATCAAAGGTGACTGTCGATTGCGGTGTCAGTACCCATCCTGACTCCCTGCTGGCCTATTTCTCCAATACCTCTATATTCCCTGATGCTAATAAAGATGACGCAGTAGCATGCGCATATCCCTATTTGGTAGATTCCATTCCCAATTACCAGGTAATCATTCCACCCAAGGATTCAATCGGAATTTGTGTGACTGAACGCGACAGCACCATTAAGCTTTTGCAATGGTACAGCGAAACAAAGCAAGCTTTGTTCAGCACGCAGGAAGCATGTGGTGCGCCGGATTGTGAACCTATATGGATAATTACAACTGAGATCATTAAAGAAGAAAGGGAATGTGTAATCAGCCAGACTGATGCCGATACCATAACCATGACCCGGTTTCCTATCGGCAAACATCTTCGAAAAGGAAGCCTCTCTGATCGGTGCAAGATAACTTCGACCTTTAAGGATTCACCAAAGATCCCCATCTGCGGGCCCGACAATGATCCGACGAGCTACAAGTTTGTCAGGAGTTGGTACATCATCAATTGGTGTACCAATGAGGCAATCAACGATATCCACCAGATTATAAAAGTGGTAGATACCATACCGCCGATGTATTCTGTTCCGGATACGCTACCGTTGGTGAGTACGGATCCCTGGACATGTGTCAGGAATGTAGGCATCCCGGCACCAGTAAATCTCAAAGACAATTGTACCCCTTCACAAAGACTTACGTGGAAGGCACGCATCTATATCAATGGAGGATACAAAGAAGCCAACGCGGCCAACAATTACATATTTACCAACCTTGAAGTAGGTGAATACGATGTAGTCTATGAAGTCAGTGATGAATGCGACAATACGCGTGAGATGAAAAGCAAGGTAAAAATCATCGATCGTGCCAAGCCCATCGTCATCACTAAGAGTGTTATCGTAGTCACTTTTTCAGAGTTTGAAGGAAATTGTACGGCTAAAATATTTCCTCACAACGTTGACGGCGGAAGCCATGATGCATGTGATGGCAATAAAGTATTGAAGGAAATCAAAAGATTTTCAGACTCGAAGTACGGTGAATTTGTCAAATTCGATGAAGATGATCTTACTGGAATCAACGATTTGGGTGTGCCTTATGGAGAGGTAAAGGTTGAAATAAAGGTAACAGACAAGTCGGGCAACTACAGCATTGGATGGACGACCGTACGGGTAGAAGATAAAGGAAGCCAAATCGTCGTGGACTGCGGCAAATCCGACATCAAGCTGGATTGCCATGAAGACCTAGAGACAGCGATCGATCAATACAAGCCCAAGGTCACCTTAAAGGCTTGTGAAGATAAACTGCTCGATGTAGGACATGTGATCACAAAAAACAACTTGAATCCGAAGTGTAATACGGGTACGATTTATGTGGAGTACCGGCTTTCGGGGGATTCCATATGCAGCAAGAAGTTTTACTTTGGTGATATCGACAGTACCAGGATCATTTGGCCGGATGAAGAGATTATCGCATCGTGCAATGACGCATATTTTGGCGATCCCATTATCAATGATGAATATTGCAGCCTATTGGCGCAGTCACTGGAAGTGCGAGAATTTGATTTGCCAGAAGGGACGGGATACTGTAAAAAGATCATTCGAACCTTTACGATCATCGATTGGTGTTTGTACAAGGTCAATTCAAACAATGACACTTTGGGCCTGTACAGGTTCAACCAGGTCATCAAGATCAAGGATGATGTAAAACCCGATATTACTTGTATTGCCCAGGATATTCCCATCGGGCCTACCTGCAGGAAGTCCGGATTTTCGGTGAGTGCTCGGGGTTCAGATGGAGGCGACTGCTCATCTGAGAACCTAGAGTGGGAGGCAAGACTCGATATCAACGGTGATGGTTATTTCGAATATGAACTAGCCCCGACCGTATCTCCTGGAAGTGACCTTGCCAGTGCTGTCGTTGACACCCTCCTCACCAATGGCACCTATTTTGTTAGATGGAAGGCCACCGACGAATGTGGCAACTCCGATGTAAAGGTCTGCGCTTTCAACCTGATCGATGACAAAGCCCCCACTCCGGTATGTATCTCCAATATTTCTACCGCGTTAATGAACACTTCTGGCCAGGTAACGATCTGGGCCAGTGACTTTGATCCCACAGGTAAGAGTGATGATGCCTGTGGACACCCCCTCTATTATTCTTTTAGTGATACTTCGGCACATGTGCCGAGCCTCACATTCGATTGTTACGACATTCCGAATGGCATAAGCCAGATCGTGGAACTACCTCTATACGTCTGGGATGCCAGTGGAAACTACGATTTCTGTACCGTCCGTGTACGTCTTGACGACAATTCTGATTATTGCGAGGACATTGTCGATGGCGCAGCTGTGATAACCGGTTCGATTCGTACCGAAGGCGGAGAGTTGGTTGAGTCTGCCGAAGTAGAAGTTTTCTCGTATGGCCAAAACTACCTCGGGCATAAAATGACCGGAGTAGAAGGCCAGTATGCCTTTATGGATACACCCATGGATTACGATTATGTGGTCACGGTTTCCAAAAACGATGGCATACTCAATGGAGTAACGACTCTCGACCTGCTGTTGATCCAGCGCCATATTCTGAGTATAGGCTCGTTTACAAGCCCGTACAAGGTAATAGCGGCAGACATTAATAATGATGAGCACATCACAGCCCTGGATCTCGTTGAGTTAAGGAGCCTCATCCTTGGTTTAAGAGAGGATTTTGCAAACAATAGGTCCTGGAGGTTCATAAACGCGTACCAGAAATTTGATGATATTCTCAGGCCATGGCCGCTGGAAGAAGAAATCAACATTTTTGATTTGCCTTCTCACATGGATAAGCAGGACTTCATAGCCGTTAAGGTTGGGGATGTAAATGGTACAGCCATAGCCAACTCACTTTCAGCCGGTGGACGCAGTGTCAATGCTGCCTACTTGACAGGGAAAGATGTTTGGCTGGAGAAGGACCAGGAAAAGACCGTTCATCTAAAGTTGGACGAACCAGAAGGGATTCACGGTTTCCAACTTGCACTGGATATTGAAAATGCAGATCTCAAATCTGTTTTCTCCAATGTCATTCTCACCGACGATCAAATGGTCCTCGGTCCACGCAACCTGAAGATGTCGTGGACAGGTGACGTGAATCGTCCAGCGAATGAAGTGGTCCTCTCCATGACTTTGAAAGCTGACAAAAGAATCAGACTTTCAGAGGTGATAAGGCTGAACTCTGAACTCATGAGTGCAGAAAGTTATGTCGGATCAGCGCTGAATACTGAGAAAATAATCGTCCAGTTAGAGGATAACACCGAAAATGGAATGGTATTTGATCTTTATCAGAACAGACCGAACCCTTTTTCTGATGAAACGGTAGTAGGCTTTGTATTGCCTAAAGCAGGCGATGCAGATTTGAAGATTTATGACATAACAGGTAAACAGATTTACAAGCTGTCTCGATCCTACGACTCGGGATACCAAGAAATACGGATCCAAAAGGAACTACTTAAAGGTTCTGGCGTGTTGTATTATCAACTCAGCTTTGAAGGAAATATCGCTACGCGAAAGATGATATTGATTGAATAATCTTTTTCATAGTGTTTGGTTATTAAAATTGAGTAATTCGTCCGCCACGCCGTCAGGCGTGGCTTTTTTTTTTGCCGGGTTGCAAAAGGTTAGAGGTCTGGTAAACCCGCAAGAATGGAATAGGGAAAGGAGCTACGCTACTTGTATTTCAAAACTTAAATCCGAAAGTCAAACTGGCTCTCTGGAAGTCATAGCTCTGGGTAACGCTTTGTTCTCTGGAAGGATCAAGAAGAAGGTAAGGTGAAATCATCCTCGAGTAAGACCCGATCGTGTATGAAAAATCTACATATTGTCGGTCACCCCTGAATCCGATGCCCAAAGAATATTGAGGATTGACATTCATCCTGTCTGTATCGTCAAAAACCCCATTGAGAAGGGCTGCACCAACGCGGACTCGAAACTTCTTATAAGCCAATTCTGAGCCAGCCCTGATATCAACAGATGAACCGAAGTCCGACTGGATGAAATTGTTCAGGTCGTCTTCAATAAATTGAGAAAAAGGATCAGAAGAATCAGCGGTAAGGTTGAATCGACCCAGTGTATATCGCGTATAAGATGCTTCTGCCGAGAAGAATCCTTTGATATCGCCAAGATCATATATGTATCCCAGCCCCACCAAAGCTTTCCATGGCGTAGAAAACCTGAAATCCAGTTCGTTAAGGGGCGATAACCCCTCAAAATCCTCGGGCTGTCCGTCGTTGTTGGTAAGATAGTATTCCATGGAGGTGCTGTATTGGTCCTTGAGAAAATACCATGTGGGAGAGTGAAATGCGCCACCGATCCTGAATTTGGGTGTCAATTTATAGATGAATCCGGCTTTGAGATTGATACCTATACCAGAAGTGGATTGGAGTTCATCAAAAAACAACTCATCGAAAAATTCGACTTCAAATAAGTCATCTCTTTCCTGATAGGTTTTGTTTTCTTCAAAATTCACGATGGGCAGGCCCAGTGTGAAACCCAGCGAGACCTTGTTCTTAAGGTTGGAAGCTATTGTAAAAAAGAGTTCCTGGATTGACCCGGAACGTTCCGTAAACTGGGACCTGAAAACTTGTTCATTAAAAGTTACAAAGTCGGAGAGGTACTGTGTGCCACCATCAAAGTTGTATATGGCTCCCGCATCAAAAGCAGGTCCTCCTTCAAAAAAGTCGAGTTCGTCCGGGGTTAGGCCGGTTGCTTGTTCAAGGAATCTTTCTATGATGGTGCCTGGTGTGACACCTTCAAAATAAGTTGTTTGATGGAAGTCGGCAATTTTATTGATGCCTATGGCGAGATTGAAGGATTTGGTATTGAATGATGGGGGGTCATAAAAGAAAACGGCGGCCAGGTTGTCCAGTCCGAAATGAGTAGAAGATTCTTCCGATCGCGTAACTCCCAGGGAGGAGGTAGCTTTCACAATCGGAAGTCCAAGGGAAACCGTGAATTCACTTTTTCTGAATTCAGCAATTCCTGCCGGATTGGTATTGGCTACCGACAAGTCTGCACCTAGCCCTCCGAAAGCTCCTCCTGCACCTGTGGATCTTGCGGTGCTGGAAGGCTGGAAAAGGCTAAACCTGATGGCATCTTCGAGTGTTTGTGCTTGCACACCAGCGGCCAAAAGCAACCCCACTAAAATCTGTGTAAAGCGCATGTTAATTTGTTCAGTCATCTTAAAGGACTAAAAAAAATGGGTGATCGCAAAAAATGCTACCACCCAACTTATATTTTTTCAGCTTGAAATTACCTTGGAGTCGTTCCTGATTTCCTGCCGGAAGACCTTCCTGAGGATCTTGGACTTGAAGATCTTGTTGATGAACGCGTTGAGGTAGATCTGCTGCTTCCGGACCGGCTTGTGCCAATACTCCGTGTGGAAGACCTCGTGCCAGATGGCTGGTACGATGACCTTGAAGAGGAGCCCACTCTGCTGTTCGTTCTAGAATTAGACGATCTGGGATTTACCCTTGTGCCGGTAGATCTTGTCGATGTCCTTCGCGATGAGCTGGTACCTATTCTGTTTCTGTCGGATACTGCTTTCCTTGAAGAGATATTCCTGTCACGGGTGTTGCCTGAGTTCCTTACTGATCTCCTTGTAGAAGTTGATGTAGTATTGGTCCTGACAGAAGAAGTATTCACATAAGATGTATTTCTTCTTGTAGAAGTTGTGGTGGTACCGGTCCTTCGCGTCGTATTGACTACGTTATTGCTGACCACACCGTTGTTAAATCTCGACAACCGGTTGGAAGCGACTCCGCCATAATAAGGCGGGCAGTAGTATCCGCCACCAAATCCCCGTGAAAATCCGCCATATCCTCCATAGCCAATTCCAAATGGATTATATCCAAATCCCCTTCCGTATCCTATTCCTATGCCTACGTACAGACCGGATGTCCTCCATGGATTGTAGAACGAAGAGAATGGATCGGCATATGGGCCGTATCCGTAATACGATCTCAGCCTTGTGTAGGATGGTCCAAAAATTAACTGATTCCGTATGTAACTGGCGAAGAAAGGGTCATTGGCATACCTGGAGAGAAAATAGGAATCAAATCCCGCTCCCGTGCCCCAGTAAGGTACGCCATAGTAATTCGAGGTAAAAATGGCCAACCTGTACCTCTGGAGGCGGTTTGTATATTGGTATCCATCGATCTCAAAATCGTTGGAATAATAGTCGATGTATTCATCGATCTCGTCGTCATACGTATATGCTTCGCTTTCCTGGTAAGCCTCAGAATCAAACTCGTCATCATTGTAGGCATAATACTCGTCTGGAGCTGACAATGACTCACTACCATCAAAGTATAGATCGTCGAATTGTGCAGTCAGCGCTATGGCGTTAAAAAGTGCCAAAGCAGCGACGAAGAGAAGGGAGGTGATTTTTTTCATGACAATATGCATTTTCATTATTTCAGTGAGCTCGTATTTCTACACCCACAATTTATTACTTTTATGCCCACTTGGCCGTTAATTAATATTTAAAGTTGTGCATTTATGGCTGTTAAAACTGTTAACAACGACTGAAAATAGCACAATTACTAATAGGAAAACGCAATCATCAAAGCCCCCGTTCCGGCGGTACATTATTTTAGTTTTATTTAACGACATACGATGGCAAAGGAGATAACTCCCAGGAGTGAAAATTATTCGCAATGGTATTTGGATATCGTCCGCAAGGCGGGTCTGGCCGATAATTCGGCCGTCAGGGGATGCATGGTCATCAAGCCCAACGGCTTCGCTATCTGGGAGAATATGAAAGCACAGTTAGACAGCATGTTCAAGGAACATGGTCATGTCAATGCCTATTTCCCCCTTTTTATACCTAAGAGTTTCCTCAGCAAGGAAGCAGATCACGTTGAGGGATTTGCCAAAGAATGTGCGGTGGTAACGCACCACAGGCTGATGAACAATCCCGACGGAAGTGGTGTAGTGGTTGATCCGTCGGCAAAATTGGAGGAGGAGTTGGTCGTCAGACCCACTTCAGAAACCATTATCTGGAACACTTACCGCGACTGGATACAATCGTATCGCGATTTACCCCTACTCATTAACCAATGGGCCAATGTTGTCCGTTGGGAGATGCGTACCAGGCCATTCTTGCGCACTACTGAATTTTTATGGCAGGAAGGGCATACCGCCCATGCTACCCGGCAGGAAGCTATCGAAGAAGCCGAACTGATACATGAAGTTTATGCGCGTTTTGCCGAAGACTACATGGCGATGCCTGTCATTAAAGGAGTGAAGACACCCAACGAACGCTTTGCAGGAGCGCTGGAAACATACACCATCGAATCCATGATGCAGGACGGGCGTGCTTTGCAGGCTGGGACTTCCCACTTCCTCGGCCAAAATTTTGCCAAGGCCTTTGAAGTGAAATTCCTCACCGAGAGCAATACGGAAGAATACGTTTGGGCGACATCATGGGGAGTCTCCACAAGGCTCGTAGGGGGACTCATCATGACGCACTCCGATGACGATGGACTCGTAGTGCCCCCTAGGTTGGCACCACTGCAGGTAGTCATTGTCCCCATCCCTAAGCCTAGTGAGGAAATTATGTCGATCGGACAGAAGATTGCCGACCAACTCAGATCGAAAAATATTTCCGTCCTGGTAGATGATGACGACAAAAAGCGGCCGGGCTTTAAGTTTGCCGAATATGAAATGCGAGGCATCCCGGTAAGAATCGGGATCGGCAAACGGGATATTGCGAAAAACCAGGTTGAGGTAGCCAGGCGCGATACCAAGGAAAAGAACTTTGTTCCCATGTCTACGATAGTTGAACATATTGAACAATTGCTGGAAGACATCCAGTCTAACCTGCTGAAAAAAGCGCTCAAATTCAGATCAGATTACACGACCTACTGTGACAACGAGCAGTCCTTCAAAGAGGTCATTTCAGAAAAAGGGGGATTCGTCATGGCACACTGGGATGGTACCGAAGAGACGGAACAAATGGTAAAAGAAACGACCAAAGCCACCATAAGGTGTATTCCTCTCGATCAGGAAGTTCAAAATGGGATTGATCCTTTCAGTGGCAAACCTTCAAAGGGAAGGGTCGTATATGCCAAAGCCTATTAAAATTTTACCTTCTTTCTGAGGCCAAAGAGCTTCGCCTTTAAGCTGGAGGCAATGCTCAATTTCTCAGGTATATCTCTTATATAATCGTATAGTATATGTATAAATGATTCAATCTATCCAAAATAGATATTAATTTTTTTTCTATACGAATACCTTACATATTAAATATAATTATATATTTGCTCAACGAGTTTGTTTGCCTTTCTGACGAATGGGTGTCCGCCTTGCTTAACGGGATGAGATACCGGAACCTATGGCACCTTAGTGAATTATTAAAGGCACGAGTAAATGAGTTTCATAATATCCCAAAGCAGTGCGGGTATCCGCATTGTGCTTGGCATCATTGTTATCTTATGGTACGGCCAACAAGCCCATGCCCAGATTACCGCCAATGCATCTTGCGAAACAGTCACCAATAGCGAAGAATACGTTGTTAAGTTTAGAAACCTTCCGGCAGGCACCTACCGGGTATGGATTGACAATGCACTGGACACAACGATAATCGCCACCCTTCTCGCAGACAGTTCTTATTCCACTTCTCAGGCGTTCCTTGATGGCACAAAAACACTGGCCGTCCGACTCATAGATATCACCGTACCTTTGACGCCGGACACCACCGATTTTGTGGTCCATGAGGCGCTTTGTATCGATGCGGATGGCGACGATGTATTTGATTTTAACAAGGCCACTTGCGATTATACGATGCCACTACCTACGAATGGTGTAATCGTTTCGACCGTGGCTCCCTACAATACTTCCAATGTTTACTTGTATGTTTTAGCGGATAGCAATGGGGTGGTCCAAAGTGCCGCCCAGAATTATAAAGGACATTTTACCGGACTTGAAAATGGTGTGTACCAGGTGCATGCCTATAATTTTTTGGATACAGCGGAGGCAAACCAGTTTTTGGACAGTCTGACAGTCGGAGTGACAGACCTTGACGGATTCAATGTTTCAAGCCCTGCTTGTTACAATTGGTGCGGGTCTGCAAGCTATACGGTGGACTGCGAGTGTCTCATCAATATCGATGCCGATCCTGTGGATGTAACAGTCTGTCCTGAAAGCGATGGAGAGTTTTTCGTTGTTACCTCAATTGGTCCACCATTACCCGATGGTGCAGCGCTCGAATACCAGTGGCAGGAGGATTCCGGCTCGGGGTTTACCAATGTCGCAGATACGGATTCCATTCTTAATCTTACCAATATCGCCTTTGCCGACAGTGGTAATATGTACCGCGTAATCATTACGCTGGATGTGGGAGGTACAGATATATGCCTGGACACGAGTGTTGCTGCGACATTGCATGTTTATCCGGATCCCGTCTTAGCCTCTGATCTTGACAATATGGTCTGTAGTGATGAACCCGGCGGAATCATACTCGCTGTTGCTGCAGGATCTGTGGCAGCTGACAGCTTTGACATCGTCTCCATCACTGTTCCGGCGGGACTCACCGCTGATGCGGGCAATGCCTCAACTGGCCGCACTGCACAGGCCAATGTTTTGGCATCGGATATGTTTACCAACCAAACTGGCTTCCCGGATACAGTTTTCTACGACGTGGCACCCATTAGTGGCACAGATTGTGTAGGCGATACGACCACTGTATTGCTAATCGTCCAGCCCGAACCACTCTTCACAAGCAATCTGGATGACGTGGCCTGTAGTGCCGAACCTGTCGGTGTCGTACTTCCATCAAAAGATGACAATGGACTGACAATCGACAGCTTTTACGTCTCGCTGAGCATTCCCGGAACACTTTCTGCCGGCACAGCCAATTCAGGACCTACAAAAGATACCCTATTTATAGCATCGGACAATTACTCCAACCTCACCGACGACGTAGACACCGTAATTTACACCGTGGCTCCGTTCTCTGACGGGTGCTTGGGGGATTCAATCATCATCAAGGTAGCCATAAAACCAGAACCAGTATTTGCAGTAAATATGAGCGGTGTGGCGTGTAGTGATAGTGACATAGGTGTCTTGCTGCCTTTGACAGATGACAGCGGTTTGAATATATCGAGTTTCGATATTGATACGGTATATGTTGGTCCGGGTTTAGTACCAGTAAAAAGTACCACCGGTGGCAATATGACGACCATCGACACCATTGCCGGTGATATGTATACCAATACGGGTCTTGCCGTGGACAGTGTCATCTACAGTGTAATACCTTACGGAGATGGTTGTGCCGGTGATACTTTCTCCATTGTTGTCACGATTACACCCGAACCCGTTGGATCAGATCCCACACCTGTGGTCTGTAGTGACGAGGCTCTTTCCATCAACCTCCATGACTTGATCACCAATGGATCCTCGGTGGATTCATTCTTCTGGCAAGCAGCTGACAATGCCAATGTCGACGGTGAGACGTTGACGACGAGCAACGATACAATTATTACTGATGTCTTGACCAATACGACTACCACAGACCAGGTAGTAGTATACACCGTTACACCGAAGAGCGGTGATTGTATTGGTGACCCTTTTACTGTCACAGTCACCGTTACTCCTGAACCAGTCGTAGCATCATTTGATCTTATGGTTTGCAGTGATGAACTATCTGGTATATTACTTCCTGACAGCTCTGACAACGACCTTGATATAGATAGCTTCACGATTACTGCAGTGGTTGGTAGCAACCTGGTGGGAATCGCCACACAGGGCACTGGAATGACGGCTCTTGATACATTGGCCGGGGATAGCTTCACGAACAACGCTTCAGCTGAAAATGATTCCGTGATTTATACGGTTACACCGTTCAGTGGAGGGTGCGAGGGAGATCCTTTCACCATAACGCTCATTGTGAAACCTGAACCTGTATTGAACAGCCCGGCACTGGATGTCACGGTCTGCAGCCAGTCTGCTACCGGGGTTACGATGGCAGTAACCGCGACATCAATAGCTGCCACTTCGTACAATATCGTTGCAATTGACAGTTCGACGATAAATTCCGCGGGCGGCAGTCCGGGTACAGGCATCACCAGTGATGCAGCGGAAATATCCGACGACATATGGGTCAACACCTCCGGAAGCCCGGTCGTGGTCACGTACTATGTTTCACCAATCAGTGCAGAGGGATGCGTAGGAGATACGGCGACAATCCAGGTGACCGTCAATCCTGAAGTATTGGTGGATGCGGGTACGAAATCAGGTCCCGTTTGTTCGAATATGGATTCGATCATGTTTGTTGATTTTGACATCATTCCGGCTATCGGAGGTGGAGCATCGGAAGGATCCTGGTCTACCAGTGGCGACGGAACCTTTAATGGTGGAGGTGTATTTACGACTTCCACAGCCTACATATTCGGGGCGAATGACATAACCAATGGAACGGTAACGCTGACCTTGACTTCCGATGATCCGGCTGGACCGTGTCCTTCGGTGATTGATACGGTAGTCATCGCGATCAATGATGTTGAATGTGCCACCTTCCCATGGAATGGTGTTGACGAACGCGAATAATTCGCGGCATAAAAGGATACAGCGGTAAGGGCTCAGATGCCCTTACCGCACTTAAAATAAGGAAACTACATTATGAGGGCAGCACATGTCCTTGCGAGGAGACTACATTTGTGTATTATCATCATGTCCGTTACGATATGGTGTGCCGGACAAGACTTGTACGACCAGGTTTCGTACGAAGTTTTCCCATCATGCACAGGCGTCAAGCCTGCCATCCAGGACCATTACTACATCAAAGTCCGTATAAACGAAATCCATAATTCCGACGAAAGTTTCGAGGTGTTGGTGAATGGGACCAGGGAGCTGCAGTTTTATGTACAAGCATCATCTTTGCCCTTTACCCGGGAGATAGGCCCCTATCCACACAGTGGTACAGGAGGTTTTTACAACAACGTAGTCCTCAGGTCATTGGATTCCGGTTTATCAGATGACCTCTTGGTAGGGGAAGTCGCCTGCGGATACAAAACACATCTCGGTGATAATATGCCAGGCTACCAGTGCACCCATGAGCAATACGACTTTATAGCCCAGATCGCACCAGAAATCGTTACTGATACAGAGATGCCAGAAAAGCAAACTGTTTTCGTCCTGGTAGATGTGAGTTCTAATATCGTGCAAAGAATCAATAAATCAGGTCTGTTCAAGGACTTGACTGACCTGATAGAGTATGAGGTGCACGCATTTTCAGTCCCTTACGACTATGCCGATTCATTCATTGCATCGATTCTTCCTGGACTACCCCTGAATTCGGAAGCACCGGAAACTTGCTACGCTTTTTGCGGTGTTTTCTCCGCTTATATGGACTGTTCTTCCTTTGACCTGGCACTTTCCAAGGAGTTGGCTGATCCTGCTATCATTAGGCTGGGCGATACTGTTACCTATGCGCTAACCGTCTTCAATGAAGGACTGGTCACGGCCTACGATATCGTCCTGAGAGACATGATTCCAGAAGGGCTGTCTTTTATTCCGTCTCTCAACCCTGGGTGGAATGATGATTTGGAATACCATTCCATTGACAGTATTGCCCCGGGCAAGTCTGAAATCGTTTATCTGTCCTTGTCGGTGGACTTGGTCAGCCCGTTTGTTCAGATAGTGAATGGGGCAGAAATCGTTTTTGGGACGAGGGTCAATGATTCAACGATTCCAACTTTTGATGTTGATAGCACTCCGGGAAATGAAGCGATCGAAGAAGATGATCAGGACGAGGTAGAAATCATGGTACTGGAGAATTTGTGCAATGAAACCTTCGATGTGGGTTACTATGTCCATCCGCCCTGTGTGGATGGAGCCGAAATACGCATCGATGCGATGGTCTATCGCGCAACGTTTCCAATGACCTATGTTTGGGTGAAAGACGGCAAAATCGTATCATCGGATTCTACCTTACTCATTTCGGACCCTCAACCTCAGGATTATGGTCAATACGGCCTCACAATCCTGGATAAAAATGGTTGTCAATCAAGCACCTTGATTAATTTCGAGCCCATAGGTAGAGAACCATTTGCCTGTATCAATGAAGTGAATCTCTCCGTGAGCGAGATGTGTGGTGTAGAACTAAAATTGTCGTCACTTATTTCGAAAAAAGTCTCTGGGCTTGACCATTACCACTACGAGGTTACAGACCAATATGGAAATGAAGTCGACCTCGAAGACTTAAGTGATTACGGGGACGGCGATCAACTTACTATGAGGATCATCAATCCGTGTAGTGGTGCGACAGTATGCTGGATACGACTCAATATAGAATTCAAGCTTGAACCCCGATTCGCCCTTTATGATGATCCTGTAGTTCTTTCATGTCTTGAAATAAACGGTTATGATGCCTCTTCAGTGATAGCTTCAGCCAACAGCAGCGGCTTAAACGTACTTTCGGCAGATGGATTTCGTGCAGAGATGGAAGCCCAAACCTGCATAGCCGGATGGGATGTGTTGGCCGTAGACGCTTTTGATGGTGAATACAACGTCTGCGGCAATAATGTAGCGATGCGTATTTATATCGCCAGCAATGGCCTTGAAAGCTACGCCTTGGATACGGCCTATGTGGTCGTGAACCCATTGAATATTGACGAACTGATTATTCCTGCCGATCAAAGCAATATATCCTGTACTTCTCCTTTGGATCCCGGTTCTATTCTTGCGGATATCGGCTATGTCGTAAGCGGTGACACACTGCCATTATCCATCGAGGAGGTCCAATTTGAAAACGGATTAGCTACCCTACATTGTAACCTCGGTATTTCCTACAGTGATCTTTTGATAACCTCCAATTGTACTTTTGGAGCCAATAAATTTTTGCGTACCTGGAGAATAATTGATTGGTGTTCAGATGCGGTAAGGAGCGAAGATCAATTCATTTTCGTCATCGACGAAGAAAGCCCGGAATTAACCACCATACCAGGGGATACCATTCGCATTATGACTGCTCCTTACCTTTGCCGTACGGATGTAGACCTGGGCGCTCTTCTATTTGTCCATGACCATTGCGATCCGGATCCAGTAGCAGGAATTTCGGGTGAATTGGGAGTTGACTTGAAGGGCCAGGTCAGTGATGTTCCTCTTGGAACCTATGAGATGGTCCTTTATGCAGAAGATGCATGCCACAACAGGGCCGAGCATTCGTTTGTACTCGTCGTGGAAGAAGCTGATCCTCCTGCCGTTGTCTTGCTTGAATACCTCGTGGTCACCTTGCACTCTTCACAAACGCTTGATGGTGTATGGATCGAGGCGGGTGAATTTGACGCCGGCAGTCACGATTTTGGTTGTGGTGATGTGACTTTCCAGGTTGCCAGGGCATCCGATCTTGTATGGGTTGATATTCCTACTGATGATATAGATATTGCCTTGGGGTGTGATAGAGATCCAGCAATAGCGGATAGCGATGCGGATGGATTTCTTTCCGAGGAAGAAATTTTCAGTTCAAAACTACTTGTGTGTTGCATGGATATCGAAAGGCGGATACCCATAGTGGTAAGGGTTATAGATCGTCATGGCAGGTATGCCTCTGGTCAGGCCATTCTGCACGTTGAATACAAAGAAACGCCCGAAAAATGTGATGACGGAAATCCATGTACCGTAGAGGATGTTCAATATGGGGAATGCCCCTGCAGCGGCAAACCTGATGTGCGAGATTATGATGCGGATGGAATTCCGGACTGCCAAGACGATGCAATTTTCATTTGTTATGACGATACGACCCGGTCTGTTACTATGGATGAAGCTGCACATCTCCTTTTGTTAGGGGGAGTGCCGGGGCCTTGTTCTTCCGACTCACTGGTCGCTTCTATTGCAGGCGAGGTGTATACTCTTTACGGAGAAATGATATCCGGAGTTGTTTTGGACAATTCCGGAAGGGATCAATACAGGACTGCGAACGATGGCAAGTATCTCTTCGAGAATATTCAGATGTACCAGGATTATACCATTACAGCCCTTTTGGATGAAGATCCGTTAAATGGTGTGTCTGCAATTGACCTCGTAAAGATACAGGAGCATGTTTTAGGTCTGCGCAAATTGGATCACCCACTTAAAGTCATTGCGGCAGATGCCAATGGGGACGGCAGGGTATCTGCCTTGGACCTTATAGAATTGCGCTCTGCGATTCTCGGTATTACCGATCGATTCAGAAGCAATACCTCTTGGCGTTTTATAGTAGCACGCGATGCACCAACGGAAATGGATTACATATTCCCTTTCACCGAAGTGCTTGAAATCCGGTCGCTGGATAGAAATCGTATGCAAGAAGACTGGATAGGCATCAAAATCGGTGACGTGACCGGCGATGCAGATCCTGACAATTATAAATCAAAGTCCCGTAATACAAGAACGCTGACCTTGGCCGTGCCTAATATTAATTTGAAAGCTGGAAGTGAACATAGAATCCAGGTGTTTATCCAGAACGATTTTGAACTCGAGGGGCTACAATTTGAGCTGGAAATTGGAAACCTGGAGTTGATTTCCCTTCAGTCGGGTCAGCTGGATATTGGTACCGACTTATTCGCCTACCATGAAGAATCTTCAAGGGCCATCAGTTTTGTTTGGCACACGCCGATGACCGTAAAAGACGATGTTCCGTTGTTTGACTTGATCCTAAAAACTAATCGCGAAAGTTATGTGCGTGATGAACTCAAAATTGCGGAAAAGCATACGCCCACCATGGTCTATGGGGCATCGGGTGAAGTGCTTGGATTGGATCTCTATTTCACAGACGAGTCTTTTAATCATTCAAATGACAACGAGATCACATTGCATCAGAACAAACCCAATCCTTTCAATGGAATGACGACAATCGACTTTTCTCTCCGGTCACCAGCAACCGTTCAATTAGATTTTTATAATCTGGCCGGTGAATTGATTCATCAATCGTCCGGTGACTACGGTATCGGGACTCATGCTATTCAGGTCACTGAAGCTGACCTGAAAAATACAACAGGCGTGATCTATTACCAGATCTCGGCGCTTGGTCAGAAAATTACAAGAAGCATGATTGTTGGTGTGCGATGATCGCCCCTGGCTGCTTATTCATGAGTGTAAAACAAAGATTTGTCCGGACTTTGGCCACTTGAAAACGGGCGGGTCAGTGAAGAGTAGTTTCATGGGTCAGGTGAAAATGTGAAAACCATTGCTTTCTTCTTCTTCGATTTCGCAGTATATTATTCGACAAAGTTAATCCTATGAAAACTCACCCACGTGAAATCCTGATATTCTATAACCCTGATTCGGCTTCTGATCGCAAGACGGTTGCCTATGCGAAGAGTGTTTCTCATCATGTAAAATCGTACAGTCACTCCCAGGCCAATGCTACCCCTACCTTATGGAAAGGTATCCTCGACAAACTTGGCTTAGAGCCTAAAAAGTTGTTTAATAAGGCACTTCCCGAATATCAAAATACGCTTAAAGGCAGAGAATTTAGCATGGAGGGCTGGCTGGATGTCATCCGCAAGAATCCTCACCTGCTTCGTGCTCCCATCGCTGTCCGGGGTGACAAAGCGGTTTTATGTGAAAGCCCGACGGACATTTTGCGACTTCACTCATTGGAAGAAGATTGAAACTCCTCGCAGGTCTCTATCTGTATACGGAGTTCAGAACCATTATCAACGGTAAATCCATTGTCCAGCCTCAGACCAGATGCTGATGAAAGTAGGGCACTGGCGGTGTTGGTGATGAGACCGTCATATTGCCAGTCGCTGTCTGAATGATATCCACTGTCATTTGTAATAATAGCAGGTGCGGATGCCGCATTCTCACAGATGTTGTCTGAAGGAGTAAACCTATATTCAAAATCAAAACCTTCTTCAGCCCAGCGGTCGTCCCATTCGATATAGTAGGTCTTGCCAGCCTCGACGGGCTGTTCTTCAATGATAGATGCATAGTGATAACCATTCGATGAAATGCAATCATCATCACTTGAAGCCACCAGGGTCAGGTCTTCGCAGGGCCCTTCGTAAAGAAACAAGCGCGTATCTACGCCCTGGCCACAACTCCTTATATGCAACGTACCGTTGGCGGGGATCGAAATATAATACCAGTTAGCATGCCGGGCGGGAGGATGGGTAGCTCCTTCGCCAAAAGAAGGTCCAATGGCAACTTGAGTCCCGCTGCCTGTGAGTTCTTCGGCAAGGCTGCAGATGAACCCCTGGTAATCCTGGCAGGAACCCATCGCGTTGCGAATCAAATCACCCGGTTCTGACCCGAAACCCAGGCTAAAATTGATGCCCGCTTCGGTGGTGTGACAATAGCTCATTATGGTGCCACCGTTTAAAGGAGAAGGTCCCGGAGCACAACTTCCACCCGTGGCGCAGTCGTCCAATGCTGAATCCTCCCCTGGCCCCCAGACACAATCGTGGGTGTGTGGTGATCCGAGGTTGTGCCCCAACTCATGGGCTACGACATGGACATCCCACGAATAGGTCATGCCAGTCTCGAAATGACCTTCTATATTCGCATAGCTGTGTGCAGTGGATTTATTGCACAAAGTGTTGATTACAGCCTGACCGCCATTGTTGTTAGGAGACCCAGACATTAAGTGCGCCAATTGCCCATTAAACTGGGAGCCCAGGTATTGCTGAAAACTTACCAAAGCATCACCAGCACTTGCATCACTATAAGGATCCTCTATATCCCATATCCTGTAATCCGAAATCTGTAACACAATCGACTCATTGTAATAGATGGCTGCCACTTCGTTTACCAGACCAAGCATGTAATCCCTGGTTTCATTGATTGAAGCATTGTTGTTCAAAAACATTGCATAGTCACATTCGATATAGACATAAAGCGTATCGTATGAGGTGTTAGCGGACTTAACTACGGATCCGGACTTTGAAGTTGTATCGACATGATGATTTTCAGTGTTTGTATGGCAATTAAATGAATGGCGAGACTGATCTGGCTGTTCCTTGAAAAACAGGGATTCACTGGATCGATTGTCTGATGGTGTTATCAGGTAGTGACCCGTTTCGTCGGCAAGTAGGCCGCTGATACCTGAAGTTGTGATGTTCAAGGAGACCATAGAATTGGGTTTATCTTTCAGGACGCCGTGGTAAAACACATTTAACCCGGATGGATGAGATGACGGTAGTAAATCGAAGCGTTTAAGCCAAAGCTCCATTTGTTTGTCTTGATAAATGACAGGCAAGAGAATTTCAAGGACTTCGGGCTTAGTCTTTTGGATGTTTTCCTTTACGGAAGATTGTATTTCTAATGAGATCGTAGCAGTTTCAGGGCCCCGATCTTCAAGATGCAAGGATTTCACCTGGCGAAAAAGAGGGTAAGATTTAGATTTGGCAAGACCGCGATGTGCCAAGATCTCACGATACAGGTTTTGTGCATTGGTGGGTGCAGCGATGATGAACGCTGCAGCCAGTATTCCTATGACATAAAGTTTGCCATGGATTGTTGATTTCATCTCGTTTTTCTCAGGGTTCGCAATGGTAGATTGCCTCCTGGAAAATTGGGGTTGGTTATGCTACTGGGTCATTAATGATGAACCTGTATTATGTTGACTGTTTTTGCAGTTGTCATCACATGTTTTACTCAGGTGTTTTTGTAAGGTGACTGACAGATTGCCGATGTTCCTGAGTCTTCACGGTTTTATTGAGAGGTTGAAACATGAGTGGGTAATATGCGTTTTTAAGGGATGAGGCGTCTATTTATGGCGGTGTTGTCCGTGGTTTTTTGTACACAAGTCGTTTGCGCACAATTCATTGTTACGAACGTCAATGCCGTCTGGGATGACGACTTCACCCAGTGGGAGATCACGTGTTTTGGCGAAGAAGAACTGGACATTACGGGCACCTTGTCTCTGCGATGGCCGCTGCAACGCAACTGGCAAGAATGGATTTATCAATTTGAGGAGTATTCAGGTTTTATTCGTACCAAGTGGCCGGGCAACCTGAACGAATGGGAGTTGCGTGGCAACAACAAAGTAATTGCTATCAGGTCAAGGTGGCGCAATGATGTGAATGAATGGGTCACGATGGAAGGAGATCGAAGGATCCTGGTAGAAACGGAGTATACCAACAATGCAAATGTTTGGATGGCAGAATACAGAGGTCAAAAAATGGTCATTTATACGGAATACATCGATGATCCCAGAGACTGGATCGTAGAAGATAACATGCGCGATGTGAGCGTGGAACAAAAGATCGGCATGCTGTTTATAGCTCTTTTTCAGAGCATTCCGAAATGATGGAGTTTATAGCCGTAGCTGAAGTTACCTTAATGATGAAGTGAAAGTTTACGGACCTACCTTTGATTAAGTCCGTTGCATTGCCTCTGATCCCCGTCCTATGACTTCAAGGATTTGGTCGGCATGACTCTTGGTAATGACTTTATCGATAATATGCGTTATCGTACCATTTTCATCCAGTAGAAGCGTTGTACGATAGACACCTGTAATCTCTCTACCCATAAATTTTTTCGGTCCCCACAGGCCATATTTTTGGATGATTTCTTTCTCAGGATCTGCCACCAGGCTGTACTGGAATTCATATTTATCAATGAATTTTTTGTGCTTAGTGTATTTATCAGGACTGATGCCCAAAATTTCATATCCCTCTTTCCTGAGATTTTTATAACCATCACGAAGACTGCACGCTTCCTTGGTACAACTGGGAGAATCATCTTTTGGATAAAAAAACAAGATCATCTTTTTACCCCTGTAATCTGAAAGTTTAACCACTTTTCCGTCCTCATTCTGGGCGGCAAAATCGGGGGCTTTATCTCCTACTTTTAATTTTTTCATGCCTAACCATTTAACAAGAAACCAACAAGAAATGCAATTGTTTAATTTATTTTGTAAAAAATTAAACAATTAGTAAGTAAAGTTTACTGCAGTACTCGATGTGTTGGATCTCGAGTCCTTCGCAGTAATACTCAGTTGTCTGGACTTTGCGATTTTAGGTAAGTCGATTTTGGCACTGATGGTATGAGTTTTAAGGTCATAGCTGCAGAGTATCCATTCCCCGTCGATCCGTACATCAAATTGAGTTTGATCTGCGGATTTTTGAGGCAGCAAATCATCTTTTATCAGCACCTTCAAGACATCAGAGTTGGGTCCTGGCAGGTTCAAGATTTCGATGGAAGGAGAAATAGTATCGATCATAAACACAAAGGAATCCAAGGAAGAAACGCGCCCCTCATAGAGCGTGTCATTAACACATTTGCCTCCATGATTCAACCATTCATCGCTCCCGTTAAGGCTAGCGAGAACAACTCTCCTGTCGCACTGCCGAATTTTGGTTTGTATGACAATGGGGTTAAATACCGGCACCGGTATGTCCTGCTTGAGATTGATCCAAAGTGAATCAGCAAGAACGCTCAGCCTGGTAGGAGTCGTGAACGTTCCGGCAGTGATCAATACTTGGTGACCTGCAACTGAAATGTACCTGTTTTTATCGGGAATTACGCGCAATCTGTTGTCATCTTGAAAATGGGCATTGAGTGTATTTGTACGCTTGAGCGTGCAATTGAGTCGGCTCTTGTTGCCATGGAAGTCAGAGATGATGATTTGCACTGAACGGGGTATGTCCTCGTACAAGTCAATTTTACCCATGGCGTCATCGAGCTGATAGATTTTCAAGCCATTGTGCTTTTCCTTGTAGCATTTTGAGATGTATTTTTTTTCGAGCTTGCCTTCGTAATCCATGTGCGAGTGTAAATACTTGCTTTCTGAAAATGGAATTTCATCCAGGCGAAAAGAAAAACTGGGCACACCATCGACGAAAGCTTCCAGGCCATATATACCGTTGTGGTTGGATGCACCATTCATTGTGTCATAGGTATGAACACCCATGCCTACCAATAATGCACCCACTCGAATTGTACCCGATATGGGAGTGTAAGTTCCGTCCTCTGTTTTTTCTACAGCGAAATATTGTTTTGAGAGCACCTCTTCGTCGGGCGATAATTCGTAAACGGTGATTCCCCTTACAACAGGCGCATGATCGTCACTGGGCATGATACCAAAATGAAACGGGTTAAGCGGAGTCTGGTTACCCTTCTCACGGATTTCGAAATGAAGATGGGGGCCCGATGACTGGCCGGTGTTGCCCATAATACCCAGAAATTCACCCTGAATGACAGGTAATTGGTTGCTATCGGGAAACAGCTGAATGCTGTAGACTTTTCTTTTGTACATCTCAGATTCAACAAAACGCTGAATCTCAGGGGCGAAACGATCGAGGTGGGCATATACCGATGTGTAGCCCTGAGGATGATCCACATATATGGCATTACCGTACCCGCCAGGGAAAACCGATATCCGGGAGACATGTCCTTGCGCAATGCTTCTAACGCTGTCAATACCCCATCCCATTTGTGGTTTGAAATCTATTCCAGCATGAAAGTGCCTTGATCTTGGTTCGCCAAAAGATCCCGATAAAATGATCTTTCCGGACAATGGTGATTGGAATTCACGTGTTTCTCCCTGACTTGAAACGGCATGAGCGAACATTACAAGAAACAAAGGGAGAATCAGCAATTTCATTGATTATCAATATGAATACTAATAGATTTTTGAAGGATGCTCAGGGCATCAAAGGGTGAAATTTTCCCTTTTGTTACCTGTTCTTGGAGGTTATTGGCAAGTGGCAGTTCCTTAAATTTTTTGATCAGCTGCGTGCTCACCTCTTCAATAAAAATTTTGGATACCCATTTCGATGATGAGGTCAGCCTTTTCTTTTCCTTCTGGCCTGATTTCTCAATCGTTTCAAAGAATGAGTCGATCGTTTTTGCGATGGATTTCCAGCCTTCTCCAGTCTTACTTGAATAGAGCAGGTACGGTGTTTGCCAGTCTCCTTTTTCCGATGGCGATGAATGCGTGGCAGATTGGTATAAAGATCGGGTAGATCCCGCCAGCTCCTGCAATCCGGAGTCGGCTTTGTGAACGATACATATATCGGCGATCTCGAGTATCCCTTTCTTCATTCCTTGCAGTTGATCACCACCGCCCGGGCTGAGTAGGAGGATCGAACAATCTACGAGATCGAATACCTCTGTCTCATTTTGTCCTGCCCCGACGGTTTCTAGAATGATGAGTTCTTTTCCTGCCGCCTCGCAGAGGATGATAGCCTCAAATGTGTGGAGATTAAGACCTCCCAAATGATGTCTTGCTGGGCTGGGCCGGATGAATATTTCCTTTTTACCGGCCAGTCTTTGCATCCTCGTTTTATCGCCCAGAATGCTACCTTTTCCAAATTGGCTGCTGGGATCTATGGTGAGTATCGCGATGTTGTCGTCCTTCAAGGACCAATTGCTGATCATCGAATCAATAAAAGTACTTTTTCCCACTCCGGGACTTCCGGTGACGGCCATGCGCCGTGAGTTTCCGGAGTATGGATAACACTTCGTAAGAATTTGTGAGGCCAGTGCCTTGTGGTCTTTCTGGTCGCTTTCGAGAATGGTAATAGCTTCTGAAAGGACGTAATCATTGCGGGCCGATAAAATCCCTTCCAGATAATAATCCAGTGTCTTTGGATCTTTGCGGATCAAGTTCAAATAATCGTCAATATGAGGATTGAAACCATTCATGTCGCAATGATTGTGTGCGAGAATCCCTCATTGTCCTTCAAAAATGCCAAGTGATTTTGGAATGCTGATTGTTCCAACCTCAGCCTTATAGCGGAAAATAATCGGGAAAGATAATGGAATATTCCATAAACTTGTGGAACCAAATGAACGTTTCGGCGTTATTCCATTCAAAAGTAATAAAGGTTTCATGGCAGTAAGAAAGATATATCTTGACAACAATTCGACGACTCCGTGTGATCCGAGGGTCGTGGAGGCAATGTTGCCTTATTTCAATGAACATTTTGGCAATGCGGCAAGCCGTAGTCATCCTTTTGGCTGGCAAGCCGAAGAAGGTGTGGATTACGCCCGTGAGCAAATCGCACGACTGATCAATGTCAATCCTAAGGAGATCATCTTCACATCCGGAGCTACCGAATCTGACAACCTGGCGCTGAAAGGGGTCTATGAGATGTACGCCCGAAAAGGTAATCACATCATAACCCTTCAAACGGAGCATAAGGCTGTGCTGGATTCGTGTAAAATACTTGAAAAGAAAGGAGCGGAGGTGACCTATTTGTCTGTTGGAAGGGACGGCCTCGTCGATTTACAACAGCTCGAAGATGCCATAAAGGACAAAACCATACTGGTATCGGTAATGTGGGCCAATAATGAAACCGGCGTGATTCAACCAATGAAGGAGATAGGTGAGATATGTGCCAAACACGGTGTCTTGTTTATGAGTGATGCGACTCAGGCTGTCGGGAAGATACCGGTAGATCCCAAGGCTGTAGGCATCCATCTCATGGCGTTTACCGCGCACAAGATGTATGGGCCAAAAGGATGTGGCGCTCTCTTCGTAAACAGGAAAAATCCTCGGGTCAAAGTAACGGCCCAATTGGATGGTGGTGGGCATGAACGGGGCATGCGAAGCGGTACGCTCAACGTGCCTGGAATTGTTGGCTTCGGTACTGCCGCTGAATTGGCGCGTCATGAGATGAAGGAAGAAGCCCAGCGGCTTAGTGTCTTGCGAGACAAGTTGGAGAAAGGCCTGATGGCCGGCCTCGAAGAAGTATACATCAATGGCACCACCCAACACAGGATGCCACATGTGACCAACCTTTCCTTTAAACATGTTGAAGGGGAAGGGCTGATGATGACATTCAACCAGAACATAGCTGTTTCATCCGGATCGGCATGTACTTCAGCATCTCTGGAACCAAGTTATGTCTTGATGGCTTTGGGACTGGGAGACGACTTGGCACATTCATCCATCCGTCTCAGTCTCGGCAGGTTTAACACCGAGGAAGATGTGGATTTTGCCATCGAAGCTATCTCAAAAGGTGTCAACCATATGCGTGACCTCAGTCCCATATGGGAAATGTACAAAGAAGGTGTGGATCTCGACAGCGTGGTTTGGACTGCACATTGAACGCAGTAGATCGAGGGAACATTCTCCGTATGAATATTGTTACCTTTGCATAAATCAAATACAAATGGCTTACTCACAGAAAGTTTTGGAACACTTTAAAAATCCACGCAATGTGGGCACACTGGATAAAACCAAGAAAACGGTCGGTACGGGTTTAGTTGGTGCGCCGGAATGTGGTGACGTGATGAGACTCCAAATTGAAGTCGATGAAGGCACTCAAAAAATCGTTGATGCCAAGTTCAAAACATTTGGTTGTGGCTCGGCAATAGCCTCCAGTTCTCTGGCTACAGAATGGTTGAAAGGCAAGTCGATTGACGACGCGATGAAAATAGATAATATGGACATCGTCGAAGAATTGGCCCTGCCACCCGTCAAAATCCATTGTTCGGTCTTGGCGGAGGACGCGATCAAAAGTGCCATTGGCGACTACAAGAAGAAAAACAATATGGCTGATTGACAGATCAGTCTTAAAAGATCGGATTCATGCTTTTTGTTGGTGACAGTGCCAAATCAAAGATTGAAGAACTCATGCGCCATGAGGACTTGGGGGAGGATTTCTTCGTCCGAGTATCTGTAACCAGTGGCGGCTGTTCAGGTCTGACCTACCATATGGATTTTGACAATGAGTCAAGAGAAAATGATCAGGTATTTGAAGACAATGGCGTCAAAGTGGTCACAGATCTAAGAAGTTTTTTGTACCTGTGCAACACTACGCTTGAGTTTAGTGGTGGCCTGAACGGCAAGGGTTTTTACTTCAACAATCCCAATGCCGCCCGGACTTGCGGATGCGGCGAAAGCTTTGCCGTCTAATCCAGGGTTTCCCATGATAAAGATTTTTTCGGTAGGGTTTAATTTAAGCCCGCGGTGAAATTTTTAATTTTGTTCGTAATCGGGTATGATTATTGAGCTACCTTTGTTGCAAAACCAGGTCTACTCTTGGAAGTTTATCAATTTATAGCACCGGCGCTGGCATTTTATTACATCGTTCGGCTTATCGTTGAGTTCAGGAAAAGAAAAAAGTTCCTGTTCACCAATGTAGTATGGCTTGGTTTCTGGGTGATCATTGGCATTTTGGGGATTATCCCTCATGAATTGTCAACGAAGATTGCCGCATGGTTGGGATTTGCCAGCAATATCAATGCCATCATATTTATTGTTCTGGCTTTTGTCATAATCCTTACGTTCTACCTATCTGGTAAAATTGACAATCTCGAAAGAAAAATTACCGAACTCGTCCGACAGTTGGCACTCGACGAAAGCAAGATAAGGGAGCTGGAGAGAAAGCGTCTTACGGATCAGCAGGAAAGCGAGCGCTCGGTACTGGAAAAGGTATGAAAGTCCTTTTCATACTGGAATATTTTCATCCCCATATAGGAGGAGTCGAAACACTTTTCAAGCATCTCACCGAATCACTGGTACAAAAAGGTGTCGATGTAGTCGTGGTGACCAACAAATATCATTCGAAGTTGCCATTCCACGAAGACATAAATGGAGTACGCATATACAGGTACCCTTTCAAAAACCGATACATATTCACATTCCTCGGATGGATACCAGCATTAAAATGGGCAAGATCAGCTGATATCATTCACTCGACATCCTACAATGCTGCATTCCCGGCATGGCTGGCAGCTAAACTTCTTCGGAAAAAGAAATTGATCACGTTCCACGAATTTTGGGGTAAAACCTGGTTTGAACTTCCTTTTTTGTCGAGGTTCTCAGCGTACCTGCATCATATTATGGAGCGGTTGATTATCTACTTTGCATTTGATCACTACGTGGCGGTTTCTGACTTCACGATGGCGGCTTTGCGGGAAGCTGGTGTTCCCGCGGACAGAATATCCAGGATATACAATGGAATACCTGCAAGAACTGAACTTTCTCCAAAACCAGATAGGCCGGCGGGCAGTACTTTTCGATTTTTATATTTTGGAAGGTTGAGCTATTCCAAAGGGTTGGATGTTCTCATCAGGGCGGCTGGTCAGTTGAAGCAGTGGGATGAGTCCTTTGCAGTGGAGGTAGTTACCTCACCCGGTCCCACGTGGATGTTGAGGGCTGTAAAGCGCATGGCTGATGAAGAGTCATTGGGTGATTGTATCAGTTGGTATTTTGAGCTTCCGGGCGATGAACTTAGGAAAAAGATACAGAGTTCAGATGCGGTTGTAATCCCGTCCTACAGCGAAGGTTTTTGCTTTGCCGCTGTGGAGACGATAGATCTTGGCACGCCTGTCGTGTCTTCAGGCAGGGGAGCCCTGAAAGAAGTCGTTTCAGGGAAATACGTCGAAGCAGAGAAATTAACCCCTGTCGAGTTGGCAAGGGCCATGCAGAAGGCGATAAATGGAGACTGGTCCGTCAGGATGCCCATTAATTTTCCTCTTGAGACTACCATCGAAGAGTATATGCAGCTATACAGTGTAATCAGGTAGTCAGATCATGCCTTCATCTGCAAAACTTAGATAGTACCCATTCCCCACAATCAGGTGATCAAGTACTTTCACTTCCAATAATTTTCCAGCTTCTACCACCTTACGCGTAAGCTGTATGTCCTCTTTGCTGGGAGAAAGATTGCCGGATGGATGATTGTGAAATAAGATTATCGAGGAAGCCGATCTTAAAAGTGACCGGTTGAATATAATCTTGGGATCCACGACGGTCGCTGATATGCCACCTGCGCTTATGCGTTCTTTGCTGAGGATCTGATTCCGTCTGTTGAGACAAGCGATCCAGAATTCTTCATGGCCCAGGTCTGCAAGAAATGGACCCAGGAGATTGTACGCATCACTGCTTGAAGATATCACGGCCCGGGAGGATACCGGCGTCATCAGTTTTCTCCTGCCCAACTCCATGGCCGCGACGAGCGATACAGATTTTGCGAGCCCCATGCCTTTAAACTGTCTGAAGAAATCCAGCGACTTGCTACCGAGCTCACCGAGACCACCAGAGTCCTGAAGAATCCTTTGAGCCAAAGATAACGCAGACTCCTCC
Organism: Saprospiraceae bacterium; assembly: GCA_041628815.1. Classification (GTDB taxonomy): domain Bacteria; phylum Bacteroidota; class Bacteroidia; order Chitinophagales; family Saprospiraceae; genus JBFKOL01. Next base: position 44,369 of record JBFKOL010000001.1, read on the forward strand.
CGTGAGCCAGAACCAATCAATATGGCCAGCAATTCTGCCGTAGAAAGGTATTCTTTACCCTTTTGAACCAACTTCTCTCTTGGCCTTTCATCTTCGCTCCAATCCTTGATGGGTTTTTCTGATTTCATATCCCTTGTAACCCATTCCTCAATATAGCTGATTGAGGTGACTATTTATAAAGTTCACCTTCACTTACTTTTTATCCTCTGAACCTGTCAGTAACCGAGTATGATTTATTGTTGAAAGCGGCGGGAATCATAATCCGACAGAATCAGCCATTTGTGGACAAATACGGATGGGGCATCCTTCGCCGATTGACATAAAAGCTGGAAGCATTTAACTTGCCGACAGTTTAAAACTGTCGGCAAGTTCCGCAGATCTGTCTATTTTTTTGGGTATGGAGCATGGTGTTTAGGATCCATGTTATTGATAGAAAATTGAATGGGTCATTTTCAACCATCCATTCAGCAAGTTCAATTTAGAACCTTGATGCAGTGGTCTCAGTTCTAATTTTGTACTTTACGATACTTTAAGACTGAGGTATATGAATCCGGAATTACAACAAGCTGTCACCATTCTTCTGGTGGGGATGTCTACCGTATTCTTTATTCTTCTTTTGGTAGTCATTTCCGCACGCGTCATCATAGCACTGACCAACAGATTCACTGTAAATGAAGAAATACGGATACAGGGCAGGACAGTAAGGGCAGCGTCTCCCAGGTCCCACCTGCCGTCGCATCACCAGAAAGTGATTCATCTCTCGGTACAACAACTATCGGGTGGGTTGGGTGTGATAGAACATATAGAAAAATTGGGTAAGACAGAATGATGCGCAAAGAAATCAAGTTTTGCCTGGTTTACAGGGATATGTGGCAGGCATCGGGTAAGTATATGCCCAGGGCCGATCAACTTGAAGAGGTGGCCCCCGCGATCATTGAGATGGATTGTTTTACGCGTGTGGAGACCAATGGCGGAGGTTTTGAACAGATCAACCTGTTATACGGAGAAAACCCAAACTTGTCTGTCAGGAGATGGACGGCTGCCTTTAACAAGGTGGGTATTCAAACCCAGATGCTCGAGCGTGGATTGAACGGCATCCGGATGAGTCCGGTTCCACTGGATGTGAGGAAATTGATGTTTTACGTAAAAAAGAAACAAGGCACCGATATATCTCGCTCTTTCGATGGATTGAACAATCCCCAGAATCTCGAATACTCCTTTCAGTATGCAAGGGAAGGTGGAATGATAGCCCAGGGTGCATTGAGCCTCACATTCTCGCCAATACATACAGTTGATTATTATATTGAGCTTGCCGATTCATTTATTGATCTTGGGGCACAGGAGATTTGCATAAAGGACATGGCCGGTATCGGCAGACCGGTGTCCATAGGTAAAATCATCAACGGTATCCGAAAAAGGCATCCCGAGATTATTATACAATATCACGGTCATTCTACGCCTGGATTTTCCATAGCTTCTTCGCTGGAGGCAGCGCGCAATGGGGCCGATATCATCGATGTGGGTATGGAACCATTGTCGTGGGGAACCGGCCATGCAGATCTTCTTTCGGTCCATGCCATGCTGAAAGATGCCGGTTTTGTCCTGCCAAAAGTCAACATGGATGCCTATATGGAGGTGAGGAGACTGACCCAGAAATTCATTGATGATTTCTTAGGATACTACATCAACCCCAGGAACCGGTACATGAATTCGCTCATTATTGGTCCTGGTTTACCGGGGGGTATGATGGGAAGTTTGATGGCTGACCTGGAAAAGAATCTGGCCAGCCTCAACCGTTGGATGGATAAAAATGGAAAACCTCACGTCACCCAAGATAAATTGCTCAATGAACTTTTCAAGGAAGTAGAATTCATTTGGCCCAAGATGGGATACCCACCGTTGGTTACACCGTTCAGCCAATATGTGAAGAACACTGCCTTGATGAATGTCATGCAGATGTATAAGGGAAAGGAAAGGTGGAGCATGATTGACGAAAATACCTGGAACATGTTGTTGGGCAGGTCGGGTCAATTGCCTGGTGGGCTGGCTCCGGAACTGGTCGAACTGGCCAAGTCGCTGGGGAAGGAATTTTACGGTGACAATCCCCAGAAGTTGTATCCCAATCAGCTGCCAGAGTTCGAACGCCAGATGCGAGAAGCTCAATGGTCAGAGGGACAGGATCGCGAGGAATTGATGGAATTTGCCATGCATCCTAAGCAGTATGAAGATTTTAAATCCGGCAAGGCGAAAGAAAAGTTCGAAGAAGACTTGATGAAAAGGAAGCAAGTTCAGATGGAAGTGACAGGGCCTGCTAAGCCTACGGATTTAATTATTGAAGTGGAAGGTGCTCGGTATGCCGTAAAAGTCGCATATGGCGACGATAAGCTACAAGATCAAAAAGACGCGCCCGCAACATCAACTACAAAAAGCTATCAGACGATTGTTTCCCCGCTGGAAGGGAAATTCCTCATTTCGGATGGTAAATCAGGCCCGGTTATTCGATTGGGTGACCGTATTGTCAAGGGCGACATCATCGGCTATGTGGAATCCATGAAAGTCCTCAATGCCATATCTGCAGACAAAGAAGGAATAGTCACGGAAATTGTGGCCCGCGACGGGGAGGACATTTTCGAAGATGACGTCATTGTCAAACTGGAATGAAGCCCTCCACAGGAATGGATAAGATCATCGAAATGACCGCTCTGAACGAACTGATTGCAGCCCCTGCAGGTCTGGTTATGTTGTTGATTGGTGCAGTGTTGCTATATCTCGGTATTTACAAAAGATACGAACCATTGCTCCTTGTACCCATCGGATTTGGCATAGTACTGGCCAATATACCAGGTGGCCAGATGGGTGTGATTACCGACAATGGCGATCTTTCTTCGATGCCCTTGACAGCCATAGCTGCCGATTACGGGATCATGAACATGCTCTACTATGCTCTTATTAAAACGGGTTTGCTGCCACCACTGATATTTATGGGTGTCGGTGCGATGACAGACTTTGGCCCCATGTTGCGCAACCTTAGGTTGGCATTTTTCGGTGCTGCGGCACAATTGGGTATTTTCACGGTCTTGATTGGTGCGGTGTTCCTGGGATTTAGTACGAAAGAGGCTGGTGCTTTGGGTATTATTGGCGGAGCAGATGGTCCTACGGCTATTTATACCTCGATCATTCTGGCACCACATCTTCTTGGACCCATCGCCATAGCGGCCTACTCATATATGGCTCTTGTCCCGGTGATCATACCGCTGATCGTGAAATTTTCAGTATCGGAAAAGGAACTGCGCATCCACATGAAAAAGCAGGAAACGGGAAAAAGAAGCAATTATGACATAAAGGATATGAAAAGGACAAAGGTTATTTTTCCTATCGCCCTGACCATTGTAATCGCGTTATTGGTGCCAACAGCAACGCCTTTGGTGGGTATGTTGTTATTTGGCAACCTGGTCAAGGAAATTGGTTCTGACACCAATCGCTTGTTCAAGGCTGCCTCGGAGACCATAATGAATACTTCCACGATATTTCTGGGTTTGACTGTTGGTGCGACAATGACGTCTTCCACATTTATGAACCAGGAAACACTTTTTATCATTGCAGGCGGGTTTCTCGCATTCTCCATTTCTGTTTTTGGGGGAATTCTTGCAGTCAAGATTTACAATCTTTGGTCTGACAGAAAGATCAATCCTTTAATCGGGGCAACCGGGTTGAGTGCCGTACCGATGGCTTCAAGAGTGGCCAATGAAATCGCCCTTCGCTATGACTCCACCAATCACATCCTTCAATATGCCATGTCGAGCAATATTTCCGGTGTCATAGGATCGGCTGTTGCAGCAGGAGTGTTGATTTCATATCTCGGCTGACAACCATCTAAAGAACTTCGTAACAGAATAATGCGTTATTAAAAGCATGTCCCAACACCACTACAGTCTGGTATTTTCCGGTGGCGGAGCGAGGGGAGCATTTCAGATTGGAGTATGGAATGCCCTTAGAGCTATGCACATGGAGTCAAGGATTCGTCACGTTTTTGGCACTTCAGTTGGAGCCGTGAATGGAGCTGCATTTGTCCAGGGTGACTACGAACTGGCACGGGAAATATGGAAACATCTTGACTATGACAGGGTATTTGCAGATGCTAAACTGGCCAAATCCCGCAGGCGATCTAGAAAGTACTATTATGCGCTGGCAAGAGCCGTTTTGCGGGACAAGGGATTGAATGTCGAACCTCTCAAAGATCTCCTGAGAAGTGAAATAGACGAAACCAAAATTCGCGAATCACCCCTTCAATTTGGACTTGTCGTTTACGATGTTTCAATGCGATCACCCCGGTATCTAACCAAGGAAATGATACCTGAAGGGAAGCTTGTGGAATACATCATAGCCAGTGCGACTTTCCCTCTTTTCCAGCCCCACAAAATAGATGATCACGTTTACATCGACGGTGGCGTGTATGACAACAGACCGCTTGATTTTGTTACCAATGAAGAAGAAGTAGAGTTGGTCATTTGTGTGGATGTCACCATAGCCCGGCATTTCTGGCCAAGGAAGAGAATCGAACGCGATGTCCCCATTCACTACATCCGCCCTTCTACGCTTTTGGGGAGCCCACTGGCATTCAGAAAGGAAAGGATCGAAAAAAATATGCGTTTGGGATTTAAGGACGGCATGGAGCAATTAAAAAATTTCGTTAGGTGATGTACCTGAAAAGGCCGGTTTCTGGCTCTCTTTCAGCCTGATTTGCCGGTATCACAAGCCCATTCATAGCGATATAAACCCCATCCTTGAGAATTTGTACTGCTCCAAGTGCCATACCGAAATTGATGTCTGCATCGCTGTCTTTGAATGTTTCCGGAAGGAAAGCACCTGTCAACACTACGCACCGGGTGATTCTTTTTGAAAGCCATTTACCGGTGTCGATCAAGGTATCTGTTCCATGAGTAACGATAACATATCCTGCGCCACAATCCCTGATGCACTCTTCAAGTTTGATAAGATCTTTTTCGTCAATATACTGGCTGTCTTTTCTGCATGCCACCATAAAATGGACAGTGCCGCTAAACCGCGACCTACTAATGATTTGCCGTGCTGCTGGTTCCCCCAATTCGAAGGCAAAGCCTCCCCGCGATCTAGGGTAGCCCTTATCTATTGTTCCTCCAGTTTGAATAATAAAGAGTTCCATGAATCATTTCCAATTGATATTCCCTGGTAATGAACCCGTTGTACAAGCGTATTCCAGTTTATGAATAAGGCAAGTTAAAAATTAAGTGTAGAGATTAAGCGTTCTTTCGCAGTTCAAAAAAAATCTCCCGGGATTCCCTCCCGGCGGCTGACTATTGCGCCTGTTCCATCCTGAGGATCTTAAAGTGTGTGGTGAAGGGGTCCCTGTACGCTCTTACACTTCCACCATACGGAGGTTGATCATCATTGAGGGGAACATCGAACAACAACCCCGTAATGCGGTAATTATAACCAATAAGTTCGGCCATTTTGTGCACGTATTTAATTCTCTGAGAAGGGTGTAAAGCACAAAAAAAAGTTTGTTCGACAATCAGATCGTATGAACCTCTGTGATTAAAAAAATTCTCGTAGAGCAGGTAGTTTTCCGGAAAGGATGGTACCCGTCTGTGGAAAGCCTCCAGTGGAGTACTGGCAAGGTCCAGGATGTATATGTTGGTAAAGCCCTTTTGATGCAGATATTCCGCTTCATGCGCGTATCCGCAGCCAGGAATGAGAATTTTCAATTGCGGTTGACTGATTTGGTCAAAATATGCTTTCAACAGTTGAGATATGATCCCAAGATCTCAACCCGTCGATCCGGTATCGCACAACATTTTCCAGAAATCACGGGGATGCTCTATCTCGGTAGTCTTCACTTGGATCGAGGAATGCTGGGTCGTACCTCAATCTTGCTGGGTAGTACCCTGGGATTCATCATGAGCAAATCCAATACCAATTGTCCGATATCTTCTGGCTGGATTTTCCATTCATCACCTGGAGAGGGAACGTTATCATTGAAATAGGTGGCTACGGAGCCGGGCATTATGGTCGATACCTTGACACCGTATTTGCGAAGGTCAAGCATTACGGCTTGCGTAAATCCAACAAGTCCAAATTTGCTGGCGTTGTAGGCTGACCCCTGCGCAAAAAAATTGGTGCCGGCCAGGCTTGCTATCGTGATAAAATATCCTCGTGATTTCTTCAAAGCGTCAACGGATGCCTTTATCGTATTAAAAGCTCCAGTTAGATTGATGTCAATTACTTCATTCCACTGAAGACTTGTTAGCTCTTCAATGGACGCAAAATGTCCGACCCCGGCATTGGCGATAGATACATCGAGCGAACCCCAGGTATCGAGACACTTGCTTACTGCTATCCTCTGCTCGTTGAGTCCACGGACATCGGCCTGGACGCCAATACACGTTCCACCATTTAAGGCGTTTAATTTTTTCGAAGCCTCTTCGGCTGCCCGGGAGGACCGGGAAGTTATAACTACATTCATCCCGGCAGTCAGGAGTTTCTCTGCTATTCCAAATCCGATGCCTTTTGAACCACCTGTAACTAGGGCGTTTTTTCCAATTAGTTGTGTCATAATCGTTTTAATTTTCTGGAAATCCATTTTGAATCCAACACTGGATAATTTCTAGTTGAATAGGGCTTAAATCATCTTGTTGAGACTCCGGGTACACACTTTTGTTAGGAGGCATACCTCGTGAGGGGTTATTCCTCTGGCTTAAGACCCTGTCCGTAAAATTACCGCTCAGCAATTCGGGCTCCAAACCTGCGAAGCTCGTATAATCTCCGGGGCCTATACCACCGGATCCGTCGTGGCACCCGCTGTAAGCACAGGTTTGGTTTATGATGTCCTTGATATTGCCCTCATAGGTTGGAGTCATCGTTTCACAAGCCTCCGGGGGGATCAGTTCGTCCCTGCTGCAGGCGTAGAGGACTCCCGCAGCCAGCAATAAGATACCGAACCATTTTCCTTTTAAAATCATCGTCGGCAAATATATAAAGAGCAACGATTAGATACCCTCTTCACTTGATATGATTAACCGCCTGTAATCATCGGGATTGTCGATATCGAAGAAAAAGTTGAGCGTGTTCACATCCAAAGGATGGTAGGAGGCCCGGTTTTCACGGATAATACTCTTGCAACCATCGGGCTCATCATGAGCGAGGATTTCTTCGCGGTAGTGGATGTCAAACAGGACTGGATGTCCGACACTGTTCTTGAAGACGGGTCTGACTATAGGATGCGCGCAGGACTCCCTTGTCATGAAAAAATGGTCTATAAGCAAGTCATAGCTTTGAGAAGTGAGTAGAGGCATATCGCCAAGACAAACCATAAAGCCGGCAGCGTGGTCGCCAAGCATACTCATTGATGCCTGGATACTGGAAGTCTGACCCCGGCGGTAA
>JBFKOL010000002.1:0-46008 GCA_041628815.1 Saprospiraceae bacterium
ACAAGATAACCCCTGTGATGTGTGCCCGGCTCTGTAATCTCGGGAGAGCTGTTGCCTGATTGTAGCAGTCCAAAATAAATGTGCGTGGACTGACCAATAATCGATGATGACAACAACAGGAGGATAAGACCAAGGTAAAGTCTGGTAATCATGATATCGGTTTTAGGATCAGGCAGGCTACGGAATCACAATGAGCAAGAGTAAGGGATATTAACAACTCATTATGTACCACTCTAAACGATATGCCACTGAAATAATTATTTTGTGCGCTCAATAAAATGGTATGTGGCCCAATCTTTCCTATCTCTTACACGACCTTTTTGGCACTGCCCGTGACAATGCCTTTTCTGTTGTACAGATGTTCGGATTACTCCTCGGAGCAGCATTTTTTGTCGCTGCCTATGTTCTGTATATTGAACTCAAACGCAAGGAAGAAGAAGGCCTCATCCACTCTAAAAAGATCAAGGAAGTCATTGGAGGAGGTCCCAAATGGTCCGATGTGGTTACCAACGGATTGTTTGGACTTGTGCTGGGCCTGAAATTGCCAGGGATCATTTCGGACTTTTCTACTTTCAAAGAAGACGCTGCCGGATACATTTTTTCATCTCAAGGCAACTGGTACATAGGCCTCATTGCCATGATCATCTTTGGTGGATATACCTACCGGGAAGGAATGAAAAAGAAACTGGACAAACCCAAAGCGGTGACTCGAACCATCCATCCTTACCAAAGAACCGGTGACATGACGGTTATTGCAGCAATCTTTGGAATTTTGGGGGCCAGGCTATTTTCGATACTAGAAAATTTTGACTCTTTTGCCCAAGATCCTTTTGGTCAGCTTTTTTCGGGCAGCGGCTTAACCATACACGGTGGCCTCATCCTCGCTTTTATAGCCAACTACATTTATGTAAAAAGAAATCAGATCGCACCTATCCATGTAATGGATGCCATTGCCCCGGCACTTATCTTATCCTATGCAGTGGGCCGGTTAGGTTGTCAACTTTCCGGAGATGGTGACTGGGGAATCATCAACGAACTGGCCAGACCGGGATGGTTTGTGCTTCCTGACTGGATGTGGGCCTACGACTACCCAAACAATGTATTGAATGAAGGTGTACCCATTGAAGGCTGCACAGATAAATACTGCAGGCGACTTTCACCACCCGTGTTTCCAACTCCTTTGTACGAAACAATAGCTGGTACACTGATTTTTGTCATTCTTTGGGTCCTCAGAAAAAGGGTTGCATTTACAGGTTTTATTTTCTTCCTCTACCTGGTATTGATGAGTATCGAAAGATTTTTTGTCGAGTTCATCAGGGTCAACCCTCGTTATGATTTTCTTGGCATGCAACTGTCACAGGCTCAGATCATTTCCATAGGGCTTTTCATGGCAGGTATGGCAGGTCTCATGTATTGGTACCGGAGGAGGACGACACCTGTAAAAGCAACTTGAACAACACCTCGGCCGAGGTATTCCAGTCATACAATGCCGCTTGTTCGAGACCGTTTTGTGCCAATGTTTTTCTCAACCCTGTAGGGGCAGATATCTGCTCTAGTCCGGATGCTATATCAACTACATCAAACGGATCCACAAACAAAGCAGCAGATCCTGCCACCTCTCTATGAACGGGTATATCGCTTGCTATGACTGGCACATTGCTCTGCATAGCTTCTATCATAGGCAAGCCAAATCCTTCGTAAAGGGATATATAGATCAAGGCATGAGCAGATCCGACGAGCTCGTATAGCCATTCCTCGTATTCCGCAAGAAGAATAACATCATGCCTGTATTTCATCTTTTTCAGTTTTTGGCGTGTAGAGGAGGTCTTCCAAGCCCACCTGCCCGCCAAGACCAACGGATAAGAACATTCGCAACTGCTTCTGAACAGGTCGTAAGCATCCAGCAGCCTGTCCAAGTTTTTTCGCGGATGCACAGACCCAAGGTAAAGCAAGTATGGTTTTCCATTGAAATGCTTGTGTCTTACTTTTTCTATGTCCCCAATTTCCAGTCTTTTGAAATTTTTGCCAGCTGCATTATAAACTGTAGATACTTTTTCTTCTGCAATGTCGTATTGACTGATCACATCCTTGCGCGTACATTCTGAAACACACGCGATCCTGTCTGCCTTCTGATGGTACTTGGGAAAATACCGGTCGAAATAGATCCGGTGGGACCAGCGAAGATGTTCTGGGAAATGAACATAGGATAGGTCATGAGACGCAAGAATGGTAGGGCACTTTGATCTAAGGCTGAGAAACATATCCGGTGAAAAAAAAACGTCAGCAGCAATCTTTTTTAATACCCTGGTCACTGCCATTTCATACCACCACCACCAAAGTATAGGATGCCTAGCGGGTGGATACAAAACATGAGGCACCACATTTTCCCCATAAATGAAGCGACTGGAATACGGCCTGTCAAACAGGAAATGAAACTCCGATTCAGGATGCCACTTTACCCATCTCTTACAAAGCTCCTCGGTGTATACACCGATACCCTCCATCTTCCCATCAAGGAGAAATCTGGTATTTACAGCTATCCTCATCGATCCATGAATGAATGAAACAATTGATCATAGTCCTCAATTACATTTTCCCACAGGTATTTTTGCACAAAGTTGACAAAAACAGAGGTGTCCTCATATGCGCGTTCATCGATCAGTTTTTCGAGTAAATCAGGGATTTCTTCATCGTGATTATAAGAGACCCGATTAAGCAGATGATCAGGAATATGCTCCGGGAATGCAAGTCTTTCGGGAAGCACAGGAAGGCACCCTGCTGCCAACGCTTCGACGAAACTTATCCCAAAGAAATCCTGACGACTGGTAACTAAAGACACATTTGCACGGCTCAAAAGGTCGATGTACTTTTCCTTGGGAGCATACCCAAAATGTATGATCTCGGATGAAAGCCTTCTTTTTGCTTCATCAAAGATCTTAGGTTGGTTGACAAATGATTTTCCCGTTACAATAAGCTCAAAAGGTATTTTCCGGCGTTTCATCTCAAACAAAGACTGAAAAAATACATCTGGATTCTTGTCATATTCCCACCTGTGGTTCCATAGAAATACCGGGTTGCCCTGATGATGAACAGAGCTGTGGAACGATTCAATACCTACAGGTAGCACCAATGATTTTTGTTTTATCGCCGCTAATGAACCTGAATAGCGAATCGCCGGAAACATGGAAAGAAATAAAGGCAGCGCTTGCAGGAAGTCCGAACGGTGAAAGTACGAGTTGAATACCACCTTTTCAGCTGATAGTGCAGATACATAATTGATAAATCCATAATGCATATCTCTTAAAGAAGATGTTTTTTCCGGTCCATTGATGGGATACGTAATCTGGTTTTCGTGAAAATAGAGCAGCAAGGGCACATTTTGAAAGTGCTTGTCGATAACAGACCGGAATACGGGTACATTAACCATGTCCGTAGCTATAATAAGGTCGTAGGTCTTTTTACTCTTATTCAAGTTCCACGCCATCTGAACACTCTCTCCGGTCATTCTCCATTTCCAATGATGAGCACTTGCACTGTATATATCAATGACGTGCTCACTGTGTTTTACCAATCCTTCGGCCCAACTTCTGTGACTGGTGTCATAAAATGTATCTACCAGGGCAATCTTCATGTGCATTGACTTCAAGGATAATGGGATCCTTAAACAAAGAATGCGAAAAATCTCTATTCATCGCTTTAAAAGACTATAATTTGGCATAATGATCAAAGAAGGCAACAAATTAAAAACCGACGTTCTGATCATTGGCTCTGGTGTTGCGGGACTTTCGGTAGCGGTCAAGACTGCAACACTGCGGCCCGATCTCCAAATTACCGTATTGACAAAAACACACAGCGAAGAAAGCAATACGAGCTGGGCTCAAGGGGGCATTGCCTCAGTATGGGATTTTGATGTCGACAATTTTGAAAAACACATCTCCGACACGCTCATAGCTGGTGACGGCTTATGCGATCCAGATGTGGTTTCTTTCGTCGTACGAGAAGGCAACCAAAGGGTGGCAGAGTTGATAGAATGGGGCGCAAAGTTCGATAAAGAAGAAAGCGGCACCTACGATCTCGGGAGAGAGGGAGGCCACTCCGAGAACAGAATTCTGCACTATAAAGACATCACTGGATGGGAAATACAACGAACGTTGAATGAGAAATCGAGAGCGTATGATAACATCACTCTCTGTGAACAGTATTTTGCCATCGATATCATCACACAACATCATCTCGGAAGAAATGTCACTCGCCTGACTCCTGATATCGAATGCTATGGGGCTTATGTTTTCAACAAGCACACTAAGGAAATAGACACGATCCTTGCAAAGCAGACGGTGATGTGCACTGGGGGCGCAGGCCAAATTTACCGCAATACAACGAACCCCCTCATTGCGACAGGTGATGGGATTGCCATGATCTACCGAGCAAAGGGTAGACTTTCCAACATGGAGTTTGTGCAATTTCATCCCACCGCCCTGTACCAGCTGCAGCAGGACGGTCCCGATTTTTTGATATCGGAGGCTGTAAGAGGGTTTGGAGCCGAACTCAAAACAGTGGATGGCCTATCCTTCATGCATCGATATGACGAACGAGGTTCGCTCGCACCCAGAGATATAGTAGCTCGTGCCATTGACAACGAAATGAAGATATCCGGTTCGGACCACATGTGCCTGGATTGCAGATCATTGCCAAAAGCCGCCTTTATCGAACATTTTCCAAATATCTACGACAAATGCCGCAGCATTGGTGTTGATGTCTTTGAAAAAATGATTCCTGTGGTGCCGGCATGTCACTACATCTGCGGAGGAATTTCCATAGATCATCACGGACGTAGCTCTATAAAAAATCTGTTTGCAGCCGGTGAGTGTACCTGTTCAGGCCTCCACGGTGCCAACCGCCTTGCATCCAATTCTTTGCTTGAAGGGCTGGTCTACGGTGACAGGGTTGCCAAAGCTCTCGTTCTGGAAAGTGATGGTCTTACCTGGAACATGGAAATTCCGGACTGGGATGCTAAAGGAACAACAGATCCCAAAGAAATGGTACTCATCACCCAGAGTTGGCGGGAACTGAAAGAGATTATGAGCTATTATGTGGGAATCGTTAGAACCAATATCCGTCTGAAAAGAGCTATGGACAGATTATACCTGCTCTATTCGGAAACAGAACTGGTTTATAACAACACCAGATTATCTCCACAACTGTGTGAATTGCGCAACCTGATCACTGTTGCCTATCTCGTCACCAAAAGCGCCCATATGAGACGTGAAAGCAGGGGGCTACATTTCAATACAGACTACCCCGAACGTTTCGATTACCAGGAGATAACACTTATGTAAGAAAACACACCTCATCGCGTCATTCTAAAACCGAATAAAAAGCTTCCAGCCATCCGTTGGCCATAAGATAATTGCCAGCCATGGAAGGATGGACCCCGTCAGGACACCAGTAGGACGTATCAGCCAAGTCTAAGGCTCTGTTAAAGATTTGTTGATAGGGTATGAATACAGCTTTATATTCATCGGCTATCTCGCGTGAAATGGCCTGGTAGGCAGGAAATTTCCGGGACCAGGGATCGCGTTCTATCGCGCTTCCTTCCAACAGCACAAATGGCTCCCCGATAATGATGGTTATTTCGGGCAATGCTTTAATGGTACGGTCAAGTAAAGCCCTGAGATCCCTTTCATAAGTATCCACGTTTCCCTCATATCCATGTGACAAGCTGTGCCAAAAATCATTCACACCTATGAGTACACTCAAAACATCCGGTTTCAGCATAAGACAGTCCTCCTCCCATCTTTCTGCAAGCTGAAACACCTTATTCCCGCTGATGCCCCTGTTGTAGCATCTGAGGTTGGTAGTGGGGTTAAGACCCAATAGTTCGGTCACAACATGGCGGACATATCCTTGCCCCATACCCCAGTTGTCATTCCCATAGTACCTACCCTTGTCCCTTCCTGCGTCGGTAATTGAATCGCCCTGGAACAGAATACAAAGGTCATCGGGCAAGTTGGCGACTTTCTGGTGGAGAGTTGAGAAAATGGGAAAAGAGAGTCCGGCGAGTGTAGCCGACCTTATCAGTGTTCTCCTGTTCATTGTTTTTGTCATTCGGTTACTTAATTCTTTTACCGTGTTTGTATACCATATCAACGTCAGACAAAAGGTTTATCCACCTCAAAACATCACCTTTCACGGCAATGATATCGGCATATTTTCCTTCACTGATGGTGCCATACTCATGATCTACACCCAGCGATTTTGCAGGCCAATAAGTTGCAGCTTTAATGGCGTACATGGGATCGATGCCAAACTCGTTGACCCAAACATCCAATTCATTCCATGTGGACTGGCAGTGAAACTTCATGGGTATCCCACTATCTGTTCCCACCAGCAGGACCACTCCTGCCTCGATCAATTGTTTCACCTTGCGTTGAAGAGTCGGTCTTCGGCTGGGTGTAAGCTGAAAGTAGGGTAACCTCCCCGGATATCTTATTGACTGTTTGATATCCTCAATGGTCGAAGGTTGAAGACCCAGATGCCAGCAGTCATTGTCCAGCTTTTCGGGATGATCCCTGACGTATTCATAATTGTAAAGACCTTCGACGGTGGGTGTCCAGAATAACGGACCCAGATTCATCTGGGCTGTACGTTCCCTGATCATAGCCATTACATCAGAAGGATACTCAGGCGCAGAAGAGAGACCGGTGTGTTCAAAACAATCGACACCCGCAATCAAACCCTTGCGAATCTCTTCAGGTCGGTGGCTGTGGGCTACCACCGTAAGGCCATGTTCATGAGCCTCATGGACTACAGCCCTTACCTCATCCATAGTCATCTGATCCTGGTCAATCAACTTAATGCAATCAACACCTGACATTGCCAATCTTTTGACTTTTGCCCTAGCATCTGCTGCTCCGTTTACACCCCATCTAAAGGCTTCGGTGCCAGGGTAAGGCCTATGTTGAATGAAAGGACCACTCATATACATCGTTGGCCCGGGTATTTCTCCGCGGTTGATCCTCTCCCGCACTGCGATGCTGATCTCCAGCGGGGCTCCAAGGTCCCTGGCGCTGGTTATCCCTGCCAAAAGAAGCTGGTGGGCTGAAGCAGGCATAATCTCATATTCGAGTTTATCGGCGTAAGCCGTATCCCAATGCGCATAATCCGCATGGCCATTGATCATTAAGTGTACATGCATATCCCAAAGACCCGGTAAAACACTCATTCCTTCCGTAGAAATAATCTCGGCGTCACCAGGAACATCGGTATTCCCCTGGTGACCAACTTGAACGATCTTTTCACCATCAATGAGAATGACGCTGTTTTGTATGGGTGTGCCTCCAAAACCATCGATTAAAGTTCCACCAACAAGGGCTTTGATCTGTCCGAAGGAAGGGTTTTGTGCCAATAGTAAAAGAATACAACTTTTAAGAAATAAGTGCTTTTTCATCAGTCTGGTAAAATAGGCGTTGTCAAATGATTCGAGACCAGGTATTCTTAAAACCTGCCGGGCTCGACCGATGAATTTACTCATTGTCCTTGACATCCACTGATGAAAAAACGTGCTTGAAGTCAAAGGCGTATGGACTGGGTCCCTTTGCCTGAAGGTGATCCAGTCGCTTTTTAGCTTCATTTAGCGAAGGAATGTGCCCTTCTTTCACCCACCATAAGACAAGATGATGACGCTCCATTTTTTCGAACCATTTCGTACGGTGTTTCAGAAAATAACTATGAACGGTTCGGTAGGTAAAGTTTTTAAGAGATTCAAGGTCACGCCATATGGAGAAGTTCACCAATAAGTCGTCGGAAGAAAAAGGTGTGTGCAAATACGAAGATGGTGTCCCTTCATCGTCTGTAAAACGCCAAATGAATCCATCAGAACCTTCGGCCAATCGATTGACAGGATCAAGAAAGTCCGCAAACTCTTTCATGGAAGGATTGTCTAAAGGAGCCTTCAGCCGACCTATGTTCAATTGGGCCAGGTGCGTCATTGCCCGGTATTTGGCGAGGGTCGCGGTATGAGGTGCAGCACTTTTTGTCTTCCATCCAGGTAATAAAAGCCATCTCCTGAAAAAACGCCGTCCTGTTCCAACATGATACGAACGATCTTGCCTCCCCATTCAGGCACCTCTGTGGCGGCAAACAACTCTATGGAGTAGGCCGTGTTTTCGTACAATGGGTAGTCTCCAGGACCTTTGACACCTTCCTGCGCATCCCACATGCCTATGGTAGGTCCAGCAGCATGTCCGTGGAAACCTATGGGATGTGTATAGATAGAAGCATTGAGACCCTCTGCTTTGGCCTGGTCCAATGCAGCCTTCAGGATCTGGTTGCCCGTCCTTCCTTTTACAAAATGTGAAGTCAGGATGTCCTGGACCCGGTTGCCATTTTTAAATGCTCGTTTTAAACCCTCAGGCGCATCGGATTCGTCAGGATTCAGTACGTAAAAGTGTTCTTGCTGGTCCGTGTTGAGACGTAGATAAGTGATGCCGAAATCGACGTGAACAAGGTCTCCCTGCCGTATCACGTCCTTTTCTGGTCGATTCGAAAAAGACCTGAGAAACTCGTTGTTGGCCATATCGGCTCGCTGTACAGAGACACTGGGATGAAACCATGTCTTCAATCCTAGATCTGCCACTTTTTGACGGAGGGCCCATACTACGTCATCGGTGGTCGTAATTCCGGGGTGAATGTTTACCTCCGACAAGCCTTCACGTAAGATCTGGTGACCCATCCTGCATATCAAAGGGTAAATCTGCAGCTCTTTTTCCGATCGTGTCTCCAGCCACGAAACGGCAAGTTTTTCTGCCGACGTTACCCGTGAATGATAAACCTCCGGCAGATATTCCATAAACCGATCGTATTCGGATTTTACCAATCCGTCAGCCAAACCATAGTTTTCCGAGTAGTTGAGTCCAATGACGGCAGGATCTCTGTCCTTGATGATTTGCATCAATGCCTCCCACTGATCAGGAAATACATCGATGTTCCATTCACCCTTGAGGAGCCTTCCGACGTTGTACCGTGCAATAGCTATTTTCTCGAGATCTTCTCCGTTGTCATGAAAAATCATGATGGTACGTCTTCTTGCAGCCAGCCATGTGCTTGGTAAGATCGTTTTCATGACCGGGTCTTCGTTGTATTCGCGCGATATCAAAATCCACATATCTATTCCTTGCCGTCGCATCAACTGCGGAAGCAAGTGGTCAAGCCTGTCTTCGAGTATTTCATCGACCACCCGAGCTTGTTCGCGAACACTCAAAATTCCCGGAAAACTCTGGCTATAAAGGGTGCAGGCACCAGCAAAAAGAAAAAAATAAATTATGAAGACCTTCATATCAGGTTAAATGGTTTTAATTCGTTAAATCTATAATCCATTAGAGGATTCATGTCATTACATCGTAAACTAAAAAATACTTTCACTATGAAAAAATTCTTTTCTGCCGCTTTGCTTGGTTCTATTTTTTTGCTGGCCAGTTGCGGTGATGACTCTGGAGAGATATCCGGTACCTACGAAATCATTTCTATTTCTTCAAGTCAATGTGACGACACTGACCTGAACTTTTCATACAATCTGGAAAACGACAACTGCATAATGGAGTCTGGCTTCGAGATATGCGTTGATGGTACCTTCACACTGGCTTCCAACGGATCATTCACTGGTTCATTCACCGTAATGGCCCTGGGATTTTCAGAGACTGATACGTTCACCGGTACTTACACGGTCGACGGGAACAATATCACCATTTGCGATGATACCGGGGACTGTGAAACCGGCACAGTCAATAGCAGCGGTGACCGAATCACCCTTAGGTTTCCGGAAGATGAGGACGGTTGTATCGTGACAATAACGGGAAAAAAGTAGGTGCTTTCAAATCATTTTAGAAAGCACTTTTTTGATCAAATCCGATTCGTACCCTTTCGTAAAAAGATGGGCATGGGCTTTATTGTATAACTCCTGGCGGGAGTAATTATTTTTCCTGGTTTCTATATACTTCCAAGCAAGGGACTCCAGGCCCTTTTGATATTCATCAGGGTTCAATTCTTCCATGGCTTTGCGTATGCAGTAATCAGAAATATCTCTTTTTTGTAATTCATTGACAATTTTCATGCGTCCCCAGCGATTCATCCGGTGTTTGCCTCGACTGAAACTCCGTGCAAAACGTTCCTCATTTAAAAAGTCAAACCTGATGAGTTTCTCAATGAGACGCTCGAGGTCGTCGTCAACTATACCCATATCCAGCAACTTCGATCGCACATCCTTATGACATCGATCCTGGTAGGCACAATACCTGCTGATTTTTTTGAAGGCAGTTTCCTGGTCCATTTAATTTACAGACGCAAGATAGTGATTCATGCTATTGGCAAGATCCGCATTTCGCGGGTGTAAGACAACGTTAACACCCATTTTGGCCGGGGCATCCAGATTCCCGGGAGTGTCGTCTACAAATAGCGTTTTACGTGGATCTAGTTTTTGTGAATTTAAGAGGTATTCATAGATTTCAGCATCGGGTTTACGCATTCCCAACAGGTGAGAATAAAAAGTTTGATCAAAGTATACAGCATCAAAATCAGAGATTTTATGTTCTTCGTAAAGCCCCTGGTAAAAGGCCTTTAAATGTGTTTCGTTGGTATTGCTCAGGAGAAATACCTTGAAATTTTCGCGAAGATTGAGTAAAAGATCAAGCCTCTCCACGGGCAGATCTAGCAGCATGGCATTCCAGGCACGACGCAATTGGATCACATTCAGATTTGGGCTCCGTTCACCCACCAAAAGAGAAAAAAAGCTCGCTTCACTAAGCGAGCCTTTCTCATAATTATTGAATAGATGAATGTAGTTTTTGGGATAGTCCCTTCCTTCGAACCGCAAATCCAGCAAACTCTTAAGAGCTTCATCTGTTAGGCGGTAGTCAAGGTTAAGTATCACACCTCCGAGATCGAAGATGATTGCTTCTAATCTCTTTGGCATCTGTTTTCAACGAATTCTTATCATCTTCGAAAATGAAGCGCCACCATGCCATTGCAACTCGTAAAAATATAAGCCCGGGCCAGGCACTTGGCGGTCAGTAATTCTAATGGTTTGGTCTCCTTGGGCATATTTGCCTCTGTGTGACCAAACAACCTTCATAGATGCATCATAAATAGTGATGACCACTTCCGTTTCGTATGGAAGATTAAACACCAGTTTAGTCTGTGTGCTCCATGGATTGGGTATGTTGGTGTACAGCTGGACCCCTTCAGGTGAAGGCAAAGATTCTTGCAGGGCCAGTGGCATCGGGGCCATATCTGCGAGGTAAACTTCAGTTTTAATGATGTCGTCAGAAAATGCCAACTCACTTCGATTCAGTCCATCTCGACGATCAAATTTTAAGGAAAAAATTGGATTCCCGGGATCTATATCGAGGCTCAAAATATCATTCCAGCTAATGGCCAATTTGCCTTCTCCTATCCAGCGATCACTGTAGTGACTTTTTTCGACATGTATCTGTCCAGATACTATTTCATTGAAAGACCATTGGCCAGGATTCCATTCAACTGTTGTCTGAAATCCTTCCAATTGTTGCCTGGAAGGGGCGTATATTTCAATGAATTCGTGCGAGTCGGTGAGCTTGCTCAATGCATGCCATTGAACATGTTCAGATGTGTTCCTCCCAGATGCACCCAGACTGCTTTTGTTCACATCCCCGACCTTGATGCCCATGAGATCGATTTGTTGTGGAATATTTTGGGGTTCCAGTTTATAACCAAATATATCGCCTTGGTCCCACGGTTCGGCAGGATCGTCAAAATGCATCTCCGATGGGATGAAAACATAACTTGTGGAAGACGGAAATCTTTCGGTATCAGCAAGTATCAAACTGCGCAATTCAAACAGGTCAGAGGCATTGATACGTCCATTTCCGTTCACATCAGCCGCGATTACTTTGTAAGGTGAATCCAATTGCTCCAGTCCGAGTATGTGCTTCTGCATAAGGATAATGTCATAGGTGGATATGCCATAAGAATGGTCATCATCTTTTACCGGCATTACGATTACAGGAAGATCAGACTGTACATCCGCGAAATGGAAGTAACCATTACCATCGGTAGTAGTTTCAAGATTTACACCCCCAAATATCCTGACCATTTCTCCCGTTACAGGAATACCATCTTCATACAATACCCTACCTGCCAATGATTGGCGGGGCAAAGGGCAGTGGTTCATACTATCGGTGACATTTGCAGTGACCATACACGAATGTGCATTCCCAAAGGCATCAGTCATTCGTAGAACAACCATTACATCACTGTCCTTATCAGCACATGAAAACATGACCGAATCTGCGAACTCACTTTCATCCATCCTTCTCGCATCGAGTATGATATCCGTACAAAAGTCATAAGATCCCGCGTTGAAGAGTGCTGCTGGCAACTTGACTCCGTTTGAATCGGGCAGAGCAACTTTTACGGATTGTTCGCAGATAGCTTGAGGAGGTGTGCGATCAAGTACAATGATTGTTATGCTGTCTTTTGCAGTATTTTGGTGACATTTATCGGATACACTGACTTTTACCAAAAGAGTATCAAGTCCGACATTGAAAATGGTGTCTTCCAAAGAAGCAAGGTTACCATAATCGCATACCACGATGTCTATTTCCAAATCTTCGAATGGTGTGCACAGATCAACAGGCTGGGACATTCCAAGAGAAGAAAAAGGAATATCGGCAGTGCAACCGTGACCACCTGTGAAAAAATACAAAGTGTCTTCGGCAAAAGAAAACTGTGGTGCCGTCGTGTCAATTACGACAATCTTCTGGATCATCGACCTTGAAAGCTCCTCAGTACAATGCCATTCGTAAACAGTCCATTCTCGCCAGTAGGTGTTTTTACAACCATCGTACAAGCTCGGCATCGATTCGAAATAGGCCCGTACTCCGCAAGCCTTGAAGTTTAGCCCATGAAGGGGAGAGCCACTGGCAGTTGGCACCCCAAAAGGATAGGTTTCCAGAATCGCTCCGCTACCCACTGGAAGGTCTATGGGAGGAGGAATGATGTTTCCGCTTCCGTCCAAGAACTGGTCCAATATGGCGCAATCAACATAGATTTCGCCAGGAGGAAATTCCACATCATTGTTCAGATCAAATCGCTTTATGGTAAATTCCTGGGTACATGTATCGGTGTTGCCTGACTGATCGGTCACGCGGTAATGCCTGACGACCTTTGCGGTCAAAGAGGGATCACACAATTGTTCTGTAGTCTCGGATAGAATGTCTACGTCCACTTCCTGGCAATCATGAATATCGATCTCGGGGTTATAAAAAACAAAATCAACACATTCAATCAATGTGTCGGGGCAGGTAAGGACCGGCTTAAACTTGTCTTCAATATTGACATAAGACCAGGCGACCCCCAAAGAGTTACAGGAATCCGAGGTGATCATCACCTTCAGCTTGTCACCTATCGACATGCCCGTCACCGGCATATCAAGCGTATCATCGCTTTCTGTCATGACAACAAGACTGTATTGGTAATCCGGGTTGTAATTGGAGGTCACCATGTAGGGTTGAATGTCAAGCCTGCAATTGGACGACAGGCTAAGATTCACCTCTATACCGGCGATGGCCGTATCACATAGGGTCTGGGCATAGGTTCCGTATGAAGCAAGGCATAGTAATGCCAGGCTCCACATCATTGCAATCGGTTTCATTGGGACAGCCTTGATTTTTAACAATCCTTTTCAGATTCTGCGCATGGTTCTAATTACGCAGTCTGAGGCACTGATTTGGGATAAAAGCGCCCGTGGGCAAAGACAAATATAATCAAAAAACGTAATATGTTAACAATTCAACTGTTAAAGTTCAAATTATTACTTGTTGAGACCTGGTTTGCGGTCAAGAAATTCATCATATAGCAATGTGTGGCGACTTTCTAATGGCACCTTCCAACCATTGATAAAAAGGTGTGTGATACGCGATTTCATTTCAAAAGGGTCACCCGATGACACGAAGAGGTTTGCTATTTTTCCTTCTTCTATGCTACCATAATCGGCCTCCACGCCAAGGATCTCGGCCATATGAATGGTGATAGATTTCATAGCCTCTTCCTTTCCCATTCCATACGTAGCCGCAAATCCTGCATTGAACGGCAGGTTTCTAACATTTTCGCTGTCATTGGTACGAATACCCACTTTTACACCTGCCTGGTGCATGCGGGCTGCATTTGCATAGGCAACATCGTAGCGTACATTTTCCCTGGTAGGAATACTGAGTACCGGACCCGTGATAACAGGCACTCCTGCCTCGGCAATTTTATCAGCTACCCTCCACCCTTCCGATACACCGGTTAGAATAGCCTTTATGCCTTTCTCTTTTATCCAGGCCAAGGCAGCTTCTATATCTTTGTCGCGATTTACTTCTATAAGAAGTTGAGATTCTCCGCGAAAGACCGGAAGGAGGGCTTCCAACTCGGGTTTGTATCCCTCAGCTGTCTTACCATCCGCCTTCATTGTACTATCTATCTTAGCATACAGTGCGACCGCATCCCAAGTCTCGTTGATTTTTTTGGTGGCCTTTTCCTGATCCTTATTAACTTCCTCCTCTGAACGCCGATCCCGACGACCCCTCCTGCCAGTCGAGGGAAAATTCATAACTATACCTTTGTATCCCGCATACATCTGGGCGGGAGTATATCCATGAAGATTGATAAGTGCCGCTGTGCCGGGGAAGGTGCCTCCTCGAGGAACTACCAGTGCAGAAGTGACACCATTGACCCTTGTAACCGGAATCGCAACCGCGTTGGGATTGACTGCAGTAAGGGCCTGCATATGAGGAATGAGGTCTCCAATCTCATTAAAATCCTGTGTAAGCGATACGGACCCCACTTCGGACAGTCCCAATTGCGTTCCACCATCGATGAAACCAGGATAAATGTGTCCTCCCTGGCAATCTATTACCCGGGCTCCTTCTGTACTTACCGAACTACCTACAGCAACAATGCGTCCATCTTTAATCAATACCTGCCCATTCGATATATCTCCGTTGGTTATGGTATGTACGGTGGCATTGGTCAATACGAACGTGCCGGAAATTGATTTGGCAACCTGCTGAGCGTGTAAACAGGTCAACGTAAAAAACAAGTATATGGCAAGATTTAAGTTCTTCATTTCTTCTCCTAATTCTTGTTGTTAAACAAATAATTGGTACCATCCATGCAGCCATGCTCATGGTCATGTCCCTCATGCGACTCATAAAAGACATCAATTTTTTCCTCTGGGTTGACATCAAGTCTCATATCGTCAGGATCGTTATTGATATCGAATCTCACGACGCCATCTACTACTGTGAGGAGCGGAATGGCATAGATGGACAATGGATGCGCATTAAAAATGGCTAAATCCCCGTCTTTGCCGACTTCGATGGACCCTACCCGCTCGTCGATACCCAATTGAATGGCCGGATTTAGCGTAATGAGTTTTAATGCTTCATCATCTGAAAGATCACCGTATCGCTGAGTTTTGGCAGCTTCGTGATAAAGGTGTCTGATCAATTCGCCAGAGTCGCTGTTGATGGAAGTGACTACATCGTTTCTGGTCAATATGGTGGCATTGTAGGCAGTAGAATAATAGACTTCAAACTTATAAGCCCACCAGTCTGCAAAAACTGAAGCTCCAGCTCCAAAAGCAGCAAGCTCAGGTGCTACCTTAAATCCCTCGTTCACATGCTGAAAACAGATCTTGTCAACCCCATAGTCCTCGAGTACATCCAGCAGCATCAGGATTTCATCGGCCCGATAAGAATGGCAATGGATGATGATGTCGCCTCTAAGAATATCAGCCATTACCTCCATTTTTATATCGTATGCAGGAGGTTCCATCGCTACAACGGGATTCTTCCTGTAATTATCCCACTTTTTCACATAGTCCTGTGCGTCGCTAAATGCTCTTCTGAATACCTGCTCTACACCCATCCTGGTGCGCGGCAGGATTGAATTGCCTTCGCCGTGGACCCTCATCGGGTTTTCTCCCAGTGCAAATTTGATAGTTCTCGGCGCACCTTCCATTTTCATATCCTCGGGATTTGTAACTCCCCACCGGTGTTTAATTGTCTCGCACTGACCGCCAATGGCGTTGGCAGACCCGTGCATCGCATGTGACGCCGTAACACCACCTGCTAGCGCGCGGTAAATTGAAATGCTGAAAGGATTGATGGCATCACCTACAAATACATTCGCAGTATTCGGATCGGTAGCTTCATTAACTACATCTATCCCGATATGTGAATGAGCATCTATGATTCCTGGCATTACATACATTCCCGTGGCATCGTATGTTTTGACATTTTCTGCACTCAGATTTTTACCAATTTGCCTGATCTTACCACTCCGTATCAGCACATCGGTGTTCTCTAGGTTGCCATTGGTCACGGTCAGGACAGTTCCATTCTTGATCAACAGGTCACCTGCTTCATTTTGCGCCATCGCCAAGGTGCCCATGCCAAAAAGAATGCAAAAGAAAGCACTGCCCATACTATTAATTCTTTTCATAGTTGATATTATTCTGGTTTGGATTGTTTTTCCCCTTTCACCGGAAAACTTCCGAATTCGGCAACGCTGACCTCTCCTTCAAAAGTTGTTCCGTCAAACTCAATGTCGGTCATCACCCTTATGCTCATTCCGCCTCCATCGACATCGTATTCGAAACTCATGATTGCCCCGTCGATGGAAACCCCCTTGACAGAGATTACCTCTCCGGGATTCTGGTCATTTGTTAAATCAATTGCGTAGTCGTCACCATCCTTGCTGAAAGTCATCGTTCCTTTTGGCAACATGCCGGGAATGTCTATTTCATAGTCCCATACACCGACCAAATCAACAGCAACTTCTCCTCCTCCACTCTTTTTCTTCTCTTTGATATCCATTTCGTACTGCTTGCCATCGACGAAAATGAATTTGATCTTAGCATCTTCAGAAAACAAAGGTTTTGTAGAAACCACGAGGTTGCCAATTTTTCCTTTTTCTATGGTCCCCGCAACATTATCTACACCTATGGCTTCGGCAGCAGAAGTCGTCAATGCCGCCAATGCCACATCCTCTGAAAGTCCGGATTTGATCATTCGCTTTACGTTCGTCATAATATCTTTGGGTTTCACCTCCAGGTAGGAGAACGAGAATGGAATGTTTCCTGCCGCAAAATCTCCCGCCTGTTTTTCATAGCGTTCTACAGTCTCCTTCTTTCTCTTCTTGAGGTGTTCTGCTTCTTTACTGACCTCTTTTGTTTCTTTATTGTCTTTTTCATCTTTTGTCTTATCCTCTTCTTCTTTGATTGCTTCTGGCAGCTCCAGACTGATGAGACTCATCTTGGCATGAGAGCCGATGGCATCCAGTGCCATATACCCCTGTTCGATCTCGCCGAGAACAAGATCAAAGCCGAGATCTTTTTGAAGCTGTATTACACGGTGTATGTCAACATGTGTATTGGCAAGAAAAAACACCGGCATATCTCCCTCTATCACCGGAAACAATGCTGACACTGCAGCATCATGCGATGGCCTTTTCTTATTGCGCGGGTTTGCTTGATAAGCCTTCATATGTGCCATTGCGAGTCGTGCGTTTTCAAACATTTCCCTCCATTTTGACATAACACCTATTGTCGTTGCAGGAAACACGCCTCTCGTTCCTGTCAACGAACCCATCAGGGAAGCTTCCTTCCGCAATACTGATTCATTGAAAGATTTACCGTTTAGGCTAATCACTGCTCCCTTTCCAGGCATCATCCTGCCGTAGGGTACACTGTGTGCAATTCCAAAGCCTTCTTTCCTCATAGCATCAATGTTGCCTTCAGAGGCACTGTATACAGCTTCAGTATTTCGTTCGGGTGTAATCCCAGCTACATCATTGGGAGGATAACCCGGTCTCTTTACCCTGGGACGCTCATTGTTCTCCTTGGGCCTGGGAATTCCCACATGAGACAAAGGAGCAATGAACCCGGCGTAAACGAACAACGAATCACCATCAACGACCTTGGCATCTGCAGGTATGGCCACCGCAGAACCCACTTCCTTTATAAGGCCGTCCTCAATGAATATAGAGCCCTTGTCGATGGTGGTGCCCGGTCTGACAGTTATGTGTGCATTCCGTACAACGATTTTATTGGTCACTTCAGGAATTTCATCCTGCGACGAAAGTGGCAGAATGCCAACCAGGGCAACTAATAAAAAGATAAACAGGTTTTTCATAAATGGTCAGTTTTCATAGTGCAGCAAGGCGCTGCGGTTTGTAAAGATAATACTAAAATTTATCCGATAAACACGCTTTAATCAGGATTAAACATATTATAAATATTTTTAATTTGTAGATTTGTGCAAAAACCCCCTGTTTCGAAAGCGTACTTCTAAATGTCAACCCGTCCAGGCAATACAAACGTCAACAGATTCCTACCCCTTCTATCAGTCTGTGGTATTGTTATAGCCGTGTACGTCAATACGCTGGGCCACGATTTTACCCAAGACGATGCTATCGTTATTTATCAGAATGAATTGGTCAAAAAAGGAACCTCAGGCATCGCGGAAATATTCCGCCACGACAGTTTCTTTGGATTCTTCAAAGAAGAAGGCAAATCCTCCCTCGTATCCGGTGGAAGGTATAGACCACTTTCTTTGGCTTATTTCGCCTGCCTATACCAGTGGTTTAGTGATGATCCGTTCTGGTTTCACCTGTCATCTCTGTTTTGGTATGGCTTTCTCGTCTCACTGGTATACCTATTTTCATTACAGATAAGGCCCCTTTCTATTGATAAATACAAACTACACTTTGCCATAATCGTCGCCATTCTTTTTACTACTCACCCGGTACATACTGAAGTGGTGGCAAATGTGAAAGGACATGATGAAATCTTCAGTCTTTTATTTGGAATAACGGCTCTTTTGCTGACACTTAATTGGCATAGGAGCCCTGGACTTTGGAAACTCATCCTGGCCTGTCTGGCTTTCCTGGCAGCACTTATGGCCAAGGAAAATGCTGTAGCTTTCCTCTTTCTTATTCCTTTTACGGCTTGGTACCTTGGGAAAATACCCAACTGGCGCTCCCTCGTCTCGCCTGCTTCTGCCCTTACATTCACCTTGATATTGTATTTAATCGTGCGCTTTTCGATCATCGGTTTTCCTTCTTCCGAAGCTCCGGAAGAACTCATGAACAATCCTTTTATTAAATATTCAGAAGGCCGATATCTTCCTTACAATACCAATGAGAAATTTTCTTCCATTGTCGTAGGCATGGCCAAGTACCTGCAATTATTGATTTTTCCCCATCCGCTGACCAATGATTATTATCCTCGATTCTTTGAAGTTTATACGATTTCCAATCCTGCGGTGATGGCTGCGGGCATATCACTGCTTTCTTTGATTTTATTGGCTCTTGTAGGGTTGAAAAAAAGATCTTTTTCTTCCTATGCAATCGTATTTTTTTTCTGTTCCATTTTCCTGGTAACAAATGTTTTATTCCCGGTGGGAACGCATCTTTCTGAACGATTTCTCTTTACGCCTTCGCTCGGATTTTGCCTGTTGGTAGGTTATGCCCTGGTGAGATTATACAAGAATTATCCCACAGGAGCTATATCGCTTTTGGTCCTTGTTATTTCATTGTACTCGGTTAAGACCATTACAAGGAACCGGATTTGGAAAGACGACTTTACGCTGTTCACGACAGATGTCAAGGTTTCTAAAAACAGTGCTAAAGCCCAAAATGCCGCCGGAGGTGCCCTACTGACGAGATCTGTGCAAATTGAAGATCAAAAAACAAAAGATGAAATGTACCAACAGGCCATTGCACATTTGACCCAAGCCATTGCAATACATCCGGCTTACAAAAATGCTCATTTACTGCTGGGCAATGCGCACAACTACCTCCGCAATTACGACCAGTCCATTGCCTCATACAGGCAGGCGCTACGCCTGGATCCCTATTACACAGAAGCAGAAAACAATTTACATCTGACCTATCGTGAAGCAGGGCGGTATGCGGGACAATCTTTGAATGACATATCGCGTGCAAAAGATTATCTGCATGAGGCCTTGGAGCTCAGGCCCAATGATTACGACACCAACAGCCTTTTAGGTGTTGCTTATGGGAATGACGGAGATCACCGGTCGGCCGTTGCATATTTTGAGAAGGCAGTAGAACTTCGTCCCGATCTCCCACGGGCTTATGTCAATCTGGGATATGCTCTTCTGAATCTCGGAGAAGAGGAAGAAGCACAGATCAACTTTCAAAAAGCGGTAAGATTAGACCCGGAAGCATTAAATTGACAATCCATGAAACATGCTTTCATATACTTCATTTTTATTTTTTGTTGGGCACCAACGAGTATGAGGTCCCAGCTTTCGGAGGATTCTTTATCGGACCAGGTAGACTCTATCATCAATCAACTGACCGTAGAACAAAAGGTCGGTCAATTATTCATGATTCGCGCATTTTCAAGAGAAGATGAAAGTCACATTCAATTTGTTAAAGATCAGATCGACAAGTATCACGTAGGTGGCATATGCTTTTTCCAGGGCTCTCCCATCAAACAAGCCGAATTGGTTATGTCCTTCCAACGCCGGTCAGAACTCCCGCTGTTCATAGCTATGGATGCTGAATGGGGCCTGGGAATGAGGTTCATGGACGATGCCATCAGCTTTCCAAAAAATATGACATTGGGGGCCGTAGACGATCATCAACTGATATATAGGATGGGTAAAGAAATAGGTAGGCAACTGAAGCTGGTCGGTGCCAATATTAACTTTGCTCCCGTACTGGATGTGAACAACAATCCAGAAAATCCCGTCATCAATTTCAGATCTTTCGGCGAGGACAAGATCAATGTGGCTTCAAAATCCTATGCCCTTATGAAGGGAATGGAAGCTTCAGGGGTCATGGCCTGTGCAAAACACTTTCCAGGCCACGGAGATACAGCCACTGATTCTCACCACGACCTGCCCGTTATCCCTTTCAACAAAAGACGTCTTGACAGTCTTGAACTGTTTCCGTTCAAAATGCTGATTGATCAAGGCATTCCTTCAGTAATGGTAGCGCATCTTCAAATACCTTCTTTAGAGTCACGACCCAATCGACCAAGTACGGTGTCTGGGAAAATTGTGAACGACCTATTGCGTAGGGAATTGGGCTTCGAAGGATTGATTTTTACTGACGCGATGGAAATGAAAGCTGTCACGAAACACTTTTCCAACGGCGAAGCTGATTTGGAAGCCTTCTTAGCTGGCAACGATATTATACTTCTCCCTGAGAATATTGAACATGCCTACCAACGAATCTTGCAAGCCGTTGAAGACGGTACTGTTACAAGAGAACGCCTGGATAAAAGTGTTCGCCGAATCCTGATCCAAAAATTGAAGCTTAATTTATTTGATGAAGATTCATACGCCGATATCAACAATTTGACGAAAGAGATCAATCATGTCGACGCCCAGATCATTAAGTCCCAACTTTACCAAAAGGCAATAACCCTTGTGCGCAATGAAAGCAATTTGATTCCGGTTAAGGATCTCAAATCAAAGAATTATGGCAGCATAGCTCTTGGTGCAGATGCTGCGACCCCTTTTCAGCAAAGAGTCCTGTCATATGTCGATTCCGACAACTACTGGTTATCCAAATCGTCAACGCGTAAAGACTACGCCATCAAAAAAAGACAACTGTCTAAAAAAGATGTTGTATTCGTCAGTTTTCACAACATGTCCCGATATGCTACGCGGGAATTCGGGATTGACAGTATGCAGCGTGCCTTTGTGAAAGAGTTATCGCAGGAAACAAATGTAGTATTGGTTCTTTTTGGGAGTCCATATGCGCTGTCGTTTTTCGAAGAAGATAAACATATCCTCGTCGCCTATGAGGAAGATGAACTGGCTCAGGATATGGCCGCTCAATCGTTATTTGGTGCCAACGACATCATCGGAAAACTTCCAGTTTCTGCCGGGGTTTCGTTTCCTGCGGGTACAGGCATGGTCATACCGGGTATTAAGCGACTTGGTTTTGCAATTCCTGAGTCTGTCGGACTCAATTCAGATACACTGAGAAGAATTCACGAGATCGTTGAAGAGATGATCGAACAGAAAGCCTCCCCTGGCTGTCAAATCCTTATCGCCAAAGATGGCAAGGTGGTTTTTTGGAAGGCTTTCGGTCACCATACTTATAAAAAAGAAAAGCCTGTTAGTCCTGAGGACTTATACGATCTCGCTTCTGTCACCAAAATCATGGCTGCAACACTTTCTGCCATGCATCTGGAAGACATAGGTAAGTTTGACCTCAAAGAATCGATAGGGACTTATATTCAGGAAGAAGACACCACCAATAAAAGCAACATCATTTACGAAGACATTCTCGCACATGTCGGACGTCTTAAGCCATGGATTCCCTTTTACACGCCTACATTGGCCAAAAGACCCGCTAGTGGACCGGATCTAACTTATTACAGGAGTGAGCCATGTGATTCATTCTCCCTTTGTGTAACCCCCAATCTATACCTCAGGACCGATTACCAGGACTCCATCTGGCGCAGGATTTTTTCTTCTCCTTTAAGAGATAAAGATAGCTACAGATATAGCGACCTCGCATTCTACATTATGGATAGAACCATTCAGAAAATATCGGGTGCGAGGGTCGATAGGTATGCGGCCGATCACTTTTACAAACCACTAGGTTTAAGAAAAACCACCTTCAACCCCTTGAGCGTTTTTGATAGATCTATGATCGCACCTACCGAAGAAGATGACTATTACAGGATGTCAACGGTCCACGGAACCGTTCACGATATGGGTGCTGCCATGCTCAGTGGCATAAGTGGTCATGCTGGCCTGTTTTCCAATGCGCTGGACCTTGGTGTCCTCATGCAAATGCTCCTAAATGAGGGTCATTATGGGGGTGTTCAGTACTTGAAGCCTGAGACCATTGATAAATATACGCGTAGACATTGGAGGTCTTCACGAAGAGGACTGGGTTTCGATATGAAGGAACTCAACCCCGACAGGAGTCTCAACATGTCTTACAAGGCAAGCCGGCATACATATGGACATCTGGGATTTACAGGGACTGCGGTCTTTGGGGATCCCGAGTACAACATAATTTATGTGTTTCTCTCCAACCGGACCTATCCTACCATGGAAAACAACAAGCTGGGAAAAAACAACTATCGCCCAAGGCTGCAAACGGTCGTGTACAATGCTTTGATGTCAGATTAAACACAGTTTGACAATTATGATAGCTTTGTGGATCGGAAGCTGATGTTACCATGAGATTTGTTTTACTCCTGTCTTTCAGGTATTTGTTTGGCAAAAAGTCAACCAATGCCATTAACCTCATCACTTCGATTTCTATCATTGGTATTGCCATAGGCACTGCGGCACTCGTGCTGATTCTTTCGGTTTTTAATGGCTTCGAGTCATTGATGAAAGAATACCTTGACGACTTCAATCCGGATATCAAAATAGAGGCGGTATCAGGTAAATTTTTTGCAATGAACAGCCTTCCGGTTGAAACCATCAGCGTTTTGCCAGGTGTGGAGGGGGTATCATATTCCATTGAAGAGGTGGCTTTATTGGAATACAATCAAAAACAACAAGTGGGAATTGTCAAAGGGGTGGACACAAGATTCCTGCAGGTGAATTCACTTTCTAATGCCATAAAGGAAGGTGAAGCAAGGCTGACAGATGACGGCACCTTCTTTGCGATCCTGGGTCGTGGTGTGGCCCGAAACCTTAATGTTTCCATCGAAAACAGATTTACGCCATTGCATATCTATGTTCCAAACAGGCGTAAAAGAGGGGTCCTGGATAAAGATTTCACTTCGCGGTCGTTGTCAGTTTCAGGCGTGTTTTCTATACAGAATGAAAGGGATAATCAATATGTCATCTGTCCCTATGAATTCATTGCACCCATTCTCGATCTTGAAGGAGAAGCTTCATCACTTGAAATCAGCGTGGATCCTTCGGTCTCTGTTGCTCAAGTGGTAGCAGGACTGGAGCCAATCATTGGTTCTGACTTTAAAGCACTTGACAGATTCAAGCAGGACGAATCATTTCTTCGCATTATGAACATTGAGAAATGGTCATCCTACCTGATTTTTGCATTCACTTTGGTGCTTATCATCTTCAATGTTATAGGCTGTTTATGGATGATCGTTTTGGATAAAAAAAAGGATATTTCTATACTTCAAGCGATGGGTACCACAAAAAAGCGCATCCGGCAAATATTTGTTTGCGAAGGAATTCTGATCAGTTTGTGTGGATTTCTCGCCGGCTTCATTGCGGCCGTAGTGTTTTATATTCTTCAAAAAACCATAGGGATCATCACCGTCCCTGCCGGCTTTTCCATCACGAGCTATCCCATTGAAATGGAAAGCATGGATGTACTTGTGGTCTTTATTACGGTCTTGGTCCTGGGTGTTCTGGCATCTTTGCCCGCTGCACGAAGGGCGTCGAGGATAAGTGCATTCGTCCATGTTGAGTAATGATTTCCATTATATTTGCAATTCTTTTCTCAACATGGAAAACTGGGAAATTGATTTTCGATGGCTTCGTTTGCGACATTTTATCAAGAACACATTTGGACGTGATGAACTCCCCGACTTACAGGTGGTTTTGTTTCTCATCGGCATCCAGGAAGCCAATGTTTCAAAAGAAAGGTTTTCTAAAGAGGAGAAACAGGATTTAATCCACATAGCCACATGTCACCTCCTAAGCCAGTATGGGTATTATGAATTTGTCGGCAAGGACGAGGACGGATGGCCACATTACGATTTGAGAAAAGCAATCCCTTTCGAGGGATTCAAGGCACAGGAAAAGCTTTTAAAGGAGTGTATTATCAAATATTTTAACCATTACGACGACCTAATAGAGGAATATGAGAAATAAAACATTCATTGTGTTGCTATCCTTGTGGATAATGGCTGGTTGTGGGGGTGAAAGAGTTTACTATGCCCTGATAGAAACAGAATATGGCGAGATGAAGGTGGAGCTCTATAATTCAACCCCCGTGCACAGGGACAACTTCATTAAGCTGGTGAATGAGGGCTTTTATGACGACTTGCTTTTTCATAGGGTAATCAATGGTTTTATGATCCAGGGTGGAGATCCGGATTCAAAAAACGCCCCATCAGGTCAACCGCTGGGAATGGGAGGGCCTGGCTATACCTTGCCCAATGAAATTGGTGCACCGCATTTCAAAGGTACTTTAGCTGCTGCCAGAACCGGTGGACCCTCCAATCCTGCCAAGCGATCCAGCGGTTCACAGTTTTACATAGTCCAGGGTACAAGACAAAATCGTCAAACTCTTGAAGCTATGGCGAAATCCAAGGGATTTACATACAACGAGGCTCAAATAGAAAAATATACTTCTCTTGGCGGCACCCCAGGGCTTGATGGAGACTACACAGTATATGGTGAAGTCGTAGAAGGGTTAGATGTGATAGACAAAATTGCAACGGTACAGACAGACAACGCGGACCGGCCGTTGAATGATGTAAAGATGAAAATTAGAATGGTGCGATGAAATATAATCCGGTAATTCTTTTTTGGCTTGCTACGTGGGTAATTTCTTTTTCTTGCTGTTCCAAAACGCAAATTGACTTCCTCATTCAGGATAAACAAGAGAATACCGCACCTGCGAAAATTGCTTTTGAAAACACCTCGGATGAGTGTGAAAGTTATTATTGGGATTTTGGAGATGGCTTTTCTTCAACCGAAAAATCTCCGACCCATACCTATTACCTCTCCGGGAGCTATGACGTCACCCTTAAAGGAATCAACGGAAACAAGGTGAAGGAGGCCTCAAAACAGGTCTATATTTCAGCACCTAAAAAATGCCTGGTCCAGGTTGAAACCAATTACGGCGATATGTTGATCGAACTTTTTGATGAAACGCCAAAACACCGGGATAATTTTTTAAAACTTGCGGAAGAAGGTTTCTATGATGGTCTTCTTTTCCATAGGGTTATTGAAGGATTCATGATCCAGGGTGGAGATCCGAATTCACGTGAAGCTGAAGCCAATGTGCGACTTGGTTCCGGAGGGCCGGGTTACCAAATCGACGCCGAATTCATCGAAAACCTGGTACATACTAAAGGGGCTATAGCAGCTGCACGTACAGGAGATAGCATCAATCCACAGAAAAGATCTTCAGGTTCTCAGTTTTATATTGTGCAAGGGAGAAAGGTCACAGAAGGAGAACTAAGTCAAATGGAATCCAGGCTGGGTATTCGGTATAACGACGACATCAAGAAGATTTATATGGAAACGGGAGGTACACCTTTTTTAGATCAGAATTATACCGTTTTTGGTCGCGTAATCGAAGGATTGGAAGTTATAGATAAGATAGCTGCCGTACCGACGGCTAATGGCGACCGGCCCGTTACCGATGTAAAAATGAACATTCGAGTCATCAAGTAAATAATGTCACATATACTAGGAATAGATGTTGGAGGAAGTGGTGTTAAAGCGGCAATCGTCGATACAGAGAATGGCGAATTTGTATCTGAAAAGATAAAATATGCTACACCTCAACCTTCAAATCCAAAAAACGTCGGAAAAGTCTTAAACCAGTTAATTGATGACTTCTCCTGGAAGTATAAAGTCGTCGGATGCGGTTTCCCGTCAATCATCAAAGATGACATTTGTCTTTCTGCAGCGAATATTGATAATTCATGGGTCGGTGTGGATCTATGCCGTTACTTTGAAAAGACTACCAAATGCAGAGCTGTATTCGTCAACGACGCGGATGCCGCCGGAATCGCTGAGATGAATTTCGGTGCAGGAAGACGAAAAATGGGTACCGTTCTACTCTTAACACTGGGCACAGGAATAGGTTCGGGTCTTTTCAGGGATGGCCGACTTGTACCCAATACGGAACTGGGTCACCTCCTCTACAAAAAGAGTGTTTTTGAACATTATGCTTCTAACAGCGCCAGGAAAAAAAAGCAGTTGTCATGGCGGGCATGGGGAGCAGAACTCAACACTTATTTAAATCACATTGAACTGATCCTGAACCCCGACCTAATTATCCTCGGCGGAGGAGTAAGTAAAAGGTTTGATTTTTTCGAAAAATACTTAAAAGTCAACTGTGAGTTGGTCCCTGCCAGCATGCAAAACAATGCAGGTATCATCGGGGCAGCCATAATGGCCAAATAGAAAAGGCTGTCGTTGGATTAGACAGCCCCCTCAGTTTTGGTTATTGAATTGAGTAATCCATTCATTTCCTGAAATAGGAAATCATCGAGTGAATTTCTTTGTCTTCTGATATTTCTTTGGGCATCTTATAAATAATGGGATGGTCGTCAAAGGCCTCTTCCAAGGCTTCTTCCAACATAACAATGCCTTTATTGCGATCTCCTCCGGCCAAGTGTGAAAGAGCTGTCAGGTATTGCAGTGGATAGCTGAATGTATACCGGTCAGCCCTTACTGCCGCCTTTTGAGCTTCTTGGTACTCCCCCTGTGAAATCAGGAAAAGGATGTAATCCTCCCAATATTTGGGCTGTTCAAAACTCTTCTCCGCCGCTTTTTTATAATAGTATTTTGCCCGGTCCATCTTTCCAACCTGGTAATAAGCCATCCCTAAGGCATGGAAGTATTCTTCCACGTTATTTTCTATGGTAATGGCTTTTCTTAATACCTTGATAGCACTCAACCAGTCTTCGTTCTTGATATAACACTTCGCCAGCAAGAAATAAGATTCGTCGTTGTAAGAATCCAATTCCAATGCAGAAAACAAAGAGCGCTTGGCTTTGTCAATCTGGTCGAGGTTGAACTCACATTCGGCAATACTCATGATGAGATCAAACTCGGGCCCGAAGACTTCTAAGGCCTCATTGTAAATTTTTAGTGCCTGGTCAAACTTTTTTAATTCGTTGCAATACCCGGCACAATCCATATAGCCAGCTTCGAATTGTGGATTGATGATGAAACTGTATTCAAGGGCATCGATTGCCATTTGATACTCACCCACACAAGCGTATGAATTACCCAGGTTGTACCACGCCAGGTAATTGTAAGGGTCATTCTCCACGATCACTTTATGAAGCAGGATACTTTCTTCGTAATTCCTGCTCTGATCAACACTTATGTTCATTAGCATCAGCGCCTCCTCATTGGAAGGATTTAATATCAAGACTTGCTTGAGTGCCTGAAACATAGCGTCAAACTCCTGAATCTTTTCGTAAAAAAAGGATTCCGCAATGTAAATGTCTTCGAGATCCGATTTGGTTGCGTACATTTTAAGATCCTCCAACAAGACTATTGATTCGTTAAAGCGCTCTTGGAGAATAAATATGTTCGCTTTCAGCAATTGAATCTCAATCTGGTAAGGTGCCATTAATTCAGCCCTGGCTAATATGTCGAGCGCCTCATCCAGTAATCCTTTTTTTACGAATATTCTGGCCTTCAGAGTAAGAAAATCAGATCTGTAAGAGAATTGCCTGATTGCCATTTCAATGACATCCAACGCACAATCCAAATCATTTTCCTCTTCGTAATATGATATGATGTGGT
The DNA here is from genome assembly GCA_041628815.1 of Saprospiraceae bacterium. Taxonomy (GTDB): domain Bacteria; phylum Bacteroidota; class Bacteroidia; order Chitinophagales; family Saprospiraceae; genus JBFKOL01. The sequence goes on from JBFKOL010000002.1 coordinate 28,506, forward strand.
GATACTCCTTTTCGTCGATGTAAGTTGGTCTTCCTAGTTCCCTGTTATGCTCATATTCGGATATTAAACTAAGAAGACCTGGGGAAAGTCGAAATCTACTATCCATGTTTCTACTGTAAGGGATTATCTCTACGCGGCTAAGATAAGTAATTACATAGCAATCAAAATTTTCTCAGAATTTTTTTTTCCACATTGAGTTATAAAATCATTGATATCAGAATTACTTATATATAACTTATAATCAACTATTTATGTATTATAATATTTATATATAAATAACATGAGTTACCCTAAATGATTCAATGTCACACAGAAATATATGGTTCTTATTTTTGATAGATTTAGGAAGTGCCACGGATAAAAAAGGGGATACCCCTACATTTAAAAGGGCATCCCCTATAATTTAACATCTTATAGTCTCCTCAGATCATTTTTCTGGCTTTCGTATTTTCATTTGCGTCAAAAGTTCTTTTCGAAATTCGCGCTCGACAACAAAAAGCATGGCTACTTTCCTTGCGGGGAGAATATTTTTCATTTCAGAGACCAAGGCTTCTTTCATTTTGAGCTTTTTGCGATCGTAATTAAGCATATTATCGAGGTATTCTGTCGAAGAGCGCTCGCTCATCACTGCCATTTCTTCAGAGCCCATACGCTTTACGCTATTCCAAAGTGCATCTTTTTCGCTTTCATATTGATTGTATACAGGCCAGAATGACTGGGCCTCCTTAGGAGTGAGCTGTAATTTGGAAGTTATGAAAGCAATCTTAGAGGCTTCATATTGCTCATCGTATTTATCCTTGCCAGATGAATGCTGAGCATGAGATACATTTATGATTCCGAATGCCAACAGTATAAAGAGATATTTTTTCATAAATGGTGAATTCTATTCTTCAATTAAAAGTTTCTCAAAATCATCATCGCTGTTGATAATTAAGTCTATGGTGCGGCTGTCGATGGTAATTCGATGGTTTGAAATGAAAAGATCGCCTTCATCCTCGGCAGTAGCATATATAAAAGACTTATCCAGTTCATCGATATGACTGTCCAGAAAATCCATAAGTTCCGCTTCGGTCATCACCCATTCAAATTCTGTGGATTTTTGATCCGGGCGATTAAACATCCAAAAGCTTGCAGCTACCGCAATAGCGATCGCGGCAGCCACATTCCAAAATATATGGGAGAAGCGCCTGATTATGGCATCATTATTTATGTTTATCGCATTAAAAACATGCACCTGGAGCTGATCAAAATATCCTTCAGGAGGATCGCTGTGTACATGCGCCTTTAATCTGTGCAGGAAATCCGGAAGATGTTCTTCCACGTCTTCCTTGGGCTTTTTATGTTCCATATTGTCTGACATAGTCTTCTACTTTCTTTACCGCATGATGGTATGAGGCTTTCAATGAACCAACTGTCAAATCCAGTTCTGCACTGATTTCTTTGTAACTCATATCCTCAAAATAGCGCATAAGAAATACCATTTTTTGCTTTTCAGGCAATGTTAAAACAGCCTTTTGTAGCAATTTCATAATTTCCTCATAATCATACTCGACTTCAGGTCTTTCGACAATACCCTTTGAAGCCTCAGTCAACATATCGTTTTTTTTCTTCTTTTTCGCTATATGCGTCAAGGTCTCGTTCACTGCTATCCGATAAATCCAACTGTACAATTTGGACTGTCGCCGGAATGTTTCCAGGTGCCGGTGTACCTTGATGAATACTTCTTGTAAGATATCATCGGTATCCTCGTGCGTCCCGGCCATGCGCCTGATCACCCAGTATAGTCTTTCCCTGTACCTCGAAAAGATCTGCCTGAACGCTCTGTCAAGACTGTCTGTTCCACTTAATAGTTCCAGGATGTCTTCATCCGGATCAGCTGAAACCGACATGTCATCCACTTTATTCTTTGACTCCATGCAAGGACAAAGGTTTAATTTAATGCATTTTAATTTTTATTGCTTACTACTTGATAGTAAAGTCGTAAAGAGGCAAAAACCTATTTTTGGGCAAAATTAGTTCAGATATGTCCTGGTTGTCAAAGGTGATATTCCATATGCTCGGCTGGAAACTGGTCGGCCGTTATCCCGCTGAAGTGAAAAAGAAGATTCTCATAGTAGCGCCTCATACATCAAGCTGGGATGTGGGTGTTGGGCTGCTCATTAAGTTCTGGCTGAAAATTGATGCGGCCTTTTATGCCAAAAAGGAACTTTTTACCGGTGTAAGAGGCTGGCTGCTTAAATGGCTTGGTGCCAGACCTGTTGACCGGTCCAAATCAACCAATCTCGTTCAACAGGTCGTAGACGATTTCAACTCCCTGGAAGAGCATACCATCGTGATTACCCCGGAGGGTACGCGAAAAAAAGTGGAGCAATTCAAATCAGGATTCTACCATATGGCGCATCAGGCAAAAGTCCCAATTGTTCCAATTGCCTTCGATTTTGCAAATAAAACAGTCCGCATCATGGAAACAATCCAAGTGACCGGTGACGCAGAGAAAGAAATTGCAAAAATCGAGGACCTTTATCGCGGCATTAAAGGCAAGGTGCCTGAATTAAGTTTTGGATAAACATTGTAGCAGGCTATGTACCAAGCACAAGAACATGCATCTTATTATGATCTGAGCAAAGAGTTGTTAAAATCTCCCACTTCAGTTGACGACATAGAACTCCTGCGCGATGTCTTGAGATACCACGAATGGAAGTACTATGTCGTAAACGATCCGGTGATTTCTGATTACGAATATGATGTTCTTTATAAACAGCTTGTCGAGCTGGAACGTGCTCATCCTGAATTGATTTCTCCGGATTCACCAACACAGAGGGTTTCTCCGGACCTTACCAGTGAATTTCCAAGCGTTCCACATCTCACCCCTATGCTTTCGCTTGACAATTCGTACAATGCTGAAGATTTGTTGAAATTTGACGAGCAAGTAAGAAAACTGACGCAGTCGTCTGCAGATCGAAAAATAACCTACTGTGTAGAACCTAAATTTGACGGTGGAAGTATTGCCCTGGTCTATGAGGACGACCGCCTGCTCCGCGCAGCAACCCGTGGAAATGGTTTCTTTGGAGAAGAAATTACACCGAATGCACGGATTTTGCCATCCATCCCATTGCGTGCATCATTCAGCAAACATGGTATCAAACGTGCAGAAATAAGAGGTGAAGCAGTAATCAGTAAAGAAAAATTCGAACAACTCAATCGAGAAAGAGCCTCACAAGACTTGACATTGCTTGCGAATCCCCGTAATTCAGCAGCAGGCGGGCTTCGCACCAAAGACCCGCAGGAGACGCGAAATCGAGAAATTGAAGTTTTTGCTTTCCACCTGAGTTATGCAGAAGATGAACAAGGTGGTGATGCGTTACAAAAAGTTGACAATCATTTTGATCAAATGCAGCTGTTGTACAATCTCGGTTTTAAAACTGCAAACGTGTCTACCTTAAAAGCAAAAGACATTCACGCTGTAATAGATAAAGTATCAGCATGGGAGGGAAAAAGAGACGACTTCCCGTATGAAATCGACGGTGCTGTGGTAAAAGTTAACGAAGTGGTATTACAGGAACTTTGTGGTTCAACTCAGCATCACCCACGATGGGCGGTGGCTTACAAATTCAAGGCAAAACAGGCTACCACCACCCTATTGGACGTGGAGTATCAGGTGGGAAAAATTGGATCGATTACCCCTGTAGCCAAGGTGGAACCGGTTCATATTGCCGGTGTGACCGTTTCGTCCATATCCCTTCACAATGAAGAATTCATCAGATCCAGGGATCTCAGGCTGGGTGATAAAATCATCATCGAACGCGCCGGGGATGTCATTCCTTACATAGTCAAGTCACTGGAAGACCTGCGTGATGGTACGGAAGTCCCCATCATCTTTCCTACACATTGCCCGGTAAATGATCGCGCAGAAAAAATTGCACTTGTCAGAGAGGAAGGAGAGGCCGCATGGCGATGCCCGGATTGTATTTGCGGTGCCCAGGACTTGCAGAAAATCATCTTTCACGTTTCCAAGGAAGCCATGGACATTGATGGTTTTGGGAAGGCCAATGTAGAGCGCTTTTACAATCTCGGGTGGATTAAAAATATAAGTGATGTCTACGACCTGGATTATGAAAAGATCGAGAAGCTGGAAGGCTTTGGCAAACGTTCTGCCGAAAAGCTGAAGAAGTCTATTGAAAAGGCCAAAAGAAATCCCCTTTCGAAACTCCTTCACAGTCTAAGCATCCACCACCTCGGTAAAAAGGCTTCAGGAATCATAGCGTCTGAAATCGGTGATATTTTTGAGTTACAGAATTGGACTGAGGATGACTTTATCCGGATCAGGGACATCGGACCAGTGGTAGCCCGCAATGTCATGCGATACTTCAGCCGCCATGACAACATCGATATGTTGAAACAGATGGAAGCAATGGGGGTAAACATAAGGCAGTCTGAAGATGACAGACCACCAGAAATTTCCCCAGATGCCCCTCTGGCTGGAAAAACCATCCTCTTCACAGGTAGTCTTCAGAAAATGACGCGGCTTGAAGCAAAAAAGCTCGCAGAGAAATCAGGCGCTAAAAATCTCAGCGCTGTAAGTTCAAATCTTGACATTTTGGTAGTGGGTGAGAATGCGGGTTCGAAATTGAAGAAAGCGACTGACTTAGGCTCCGTACAGATATTGTCTGAAGAGGAGTTCCTGAACATCGTTTCCTAATTGCCTTCCAAAACATAGTCCAAAAGCATGCGTTAGTTTAAGGTCTTTTTATTTTTGACGATTCAAATTACAAGCCTTTAGCGCATGAGTAAAAATTACAAGTCAGATGTGGAAGCAGTCGATGGCCTTGCAAAGTCTTTCAACGATCTCAAGGAAGAAATCGGCAAGATCATCGTAGGCCAAGAAGAAGTGGTTAAAATGGTCATAATTTCGCTTTTCAGTAACGGTCATAGCCTGTTGGTAGGGGTGCCCGGCCTGGCGAAGACGTTGCTTGTTTCAACCATTGCTGACGTCCTCGACCTCGAGTTCAAAAGGATACAGTTCACCCCTGACCTGATGCCTTCAGACATCACCGGATCTGAAATTCTGGACGAAAGCAGACATTTCAAATTTAACAAGGGACCCTTGTTCGCCAATATTGTCCTGGCTGATGAAATCAATAGAACACCTCCCAAGACGCAGGCTGCCCTCTTGGAAGCCATGCAGGAACGATCTGTCACCGTGGCAGGTGTGCCCTACCGATTGCCCAGTCCTTTTTTCGTTCTCGCCACACAAAACCCCATAGAACAGGAGGGTACGTATCCGCTCCCAGAAGCGCAATTGGACAGGTTTATGTTCAATATCCCTCTGACTTATCCCAGCTATGACGAAGAAATACGGGTGGTAAAAGAAACCACAACACTGGGAGTGCCAGAGCTCGGCAACATCTTGACTGGCGAAGAGATTTTGTTTTTTCAAAATCTTGTCAGGAAGATACCCGTAAACGACCATGTTTTGGAATATGCCGTAAGACTCGTTTCCAAGACCAGGCCCAATACACCCAGTGCAGCTGATGAGGTCAACGACTATATTTCATGGGGGGCAGGACCTCGTGCATCACAATACCTGGTGCTTGGTGCAAAATGTCATGCTGGTATCAGTGGTAAATACTCACCCGATATTGAAGATGTAAAAGCGGTGGCTCATTACGTGCTCCGCCACAGAATCGTCAGAAATTACAAGGCTGAAGCTGAAGGGGTTAACGAAGAGATGATCATTGACAAAATCTTGTAATTTAGATTCACACCCAAGTAGCAGCTATTTTCATCTCTAATATTATGAGTCAAACAAGGAAAAGCATAATTCTCATAATGCTTGTGGGTTTACTGTCGAACTCCTGCAGCATCAGTGACACTTCCAAATACAAGGCCAAACCCAAAGCTTTAGGCATCATGAACGAAATCGTGGTCTTGACCGATGATCAGATTTGGAAAGGGATGATAGCAGATACAGTCGACTACTATTTCGGCGGGTATTTCCCGATTACACCGAGTCCAGAACCCATTTTTGACATCAGGCAATTCGATCTTGAAGAACTCGAAAATCAACCTCTGAAAAAAGAGTTGCGGACCTACCTCGTTTTGAGCGATCTATCCAACGAGACATCACCCATAGCTGAAATGGTAAGGTCCGACCTGGGAGAAAAAGGTATGGAAAGGTTCAGGACAGAACCGGACTTTAGGACATCAGTGGGTAGAGACAAATGGGCAAACGGGCAGGTATTATTTTACGTTTTTAGCAATACTATCGATGGTCTTGCCAAGGCCATTGTTGATAACTATGAAGCAATAGCTGCACGCATCAATGAGCACGACTATGAGCAACTGTATCAATCCGTGTATGCACGGGGTGTCAATGTAGGCCTGACTAACCGCTACTTGGAACGATTTGGCGTTAACATTCAGATACCTTCCAATTACGTGGTGGCACTGGACAAACCCGAAGACAATGGACTGGTTTGGCTTCGCACAGACTACAAAGATGGTACGACCAACCTCGTTTTTCGACAGTACGACTATAATTCTGTAGACAAAGTTTCCAAAGAATTTGTGAAAAGTACTTTTAACCGGTTTGGAAGGAATGTTTCTTCGACAGAACCCAATACTTTCATTCTGATCAATGACCACGATCTTCCCATGCTGGATTTTGACCGGCAGATCAATGGTCTTTATGCCAAAGAATACAGGGGTATCTGGGAAATGGAAAATGATTTTATGGGCGGACCCTTTATTTCGTATGCCATTGTTAATGACGAAGTTGGCAAAGTCCTACGCATTGATGGATTCGTATATTCTCCCGGTAAAGACAAACGAGAAGCACTACAGCAGATTGACCTCATTGCCAAAAACATCAAGTGGAATTGACGAGGTTTGTGATCTGCGCTTATTGCAATGTTCTTTGGATATGGGCGAGATGATGTTTGCAATGCCACGCATAAAGGGATAAAAGCTCCCCAAGTGAAAGAGGGTCGTCAAATTCCGGATGTTTCAGCTTTTTATTGAAGTCTTCCCGATTGAATAGATCAAGCATATGAACCCATCTTTTATGAATGCCTTGAAGTATTTGGATCGAAGCCCCAACGGAGCCAGAACGTCCGTCAGGCAATTCAGCCCATGCTTCCTGATCATATGTTTTTATCACCGGCACATCCTCCGTAAGGGTCCATTTAAAGCGCACATAACTGTTCACATGGCTATCGGCGAGATGATTCACCAGTTGTCTTATGGTCCAACCTCCTGGTCTGTAAGGTTTGTCCAATCTGTTTTCTGGGATCTCTTCTAACACTTTTTGGAGCTTTGCAGGAAACTTCCGCAAAGTATCGGTCCATGCTTCCAGGTCTTGAATAGTAATTTCCGTGGGTTTAACGAACCTCCCAATCGGGTACTTTAGCTTTTCCAAATCCATATCCATTGATTTTTGGGTCAATCAGAAGCATTGATTGATTATGTGAAATGCCTAAGCATAATGATTTCCTTTTTATCCAGAAATCTGAACCAGCCTCTCGGTAAGTCTTTCTTTGTAAGTCCCGCATAATATACCCGGTCCAGCTTTTCTACCTTGTAGCCGAGATGCTCGAAGATTCTGCGTACAATACGGTTTTTGCCAATGTGCAATTCAATACCGACTTCTGATCCATCCGATCCGTAGATCCAGTCGATATCATCGACCAGAGCTGAACCATCTTCCAGTATAAGGCCTTGTTTGATCCTGTCTAAATCTTCGGCGCTGACTACTTTGTCCAACACCACGTGATATCTTTTTTTGACTTTGTGCGACGGATGAGACAGCTTTTTAGCCAGGTCCCCATCATTTGTGAGTAAGATCAACCCCGTAGTGTTCCTGTCAAGTCTGCCTACCGGATATATTCTTTCCGACACTTTGTTCTTGATAATGTCCAATACTGTCTTTCTGGCCTTTTCATCAGACGTGGTCGTCACAACGTTTTTTGGCTTGTTCATCAAGATATAGATCATCTTTTTGACAGGCTTCAAAATACGACCCTGATATTCTATTTTATCAGATGGCATCACCTGATACGACGGATTTGTTTCAACTGTACCGTTCACTTTGATCTTTCCAGCTTTCACAAGTTCTGCCGCCTTTCTGCGTGAACATACCCCGCTGTGAGCGATGTATTTATTGAGCCGTGTTGTCTTTTTAGGAGAAGTCGTCATAGACTGTCTTAGAACGGTATGTCTTCATCGTCGGTATTGATGCGTGAGGGTTTTGTAATGATCCCGCTGCTAAAGGGGTCCCTGAAGTCACCTCCTGCAAAAGGTTCATTGAATCCTCCAAAATTACCTTCTTCAAAACGAACAAACTGGGGAACAAACCGCAAATTAACCGTTCCGAGAGCCCCGTTCCGGTGTTTGGAAATGATCACTTCTGCGAGATCCTTTGGGACATCAATATCGTCATCCATTTCGTAATAGCCGGGGCGGTAAATGAAGGTGACGATATCGGCATCTTGCTCTATGGCCCCCGACTCCCTCAAATCTGATAGTACAGGTCGTTTGTTGCCACCGCGTGTTTCCACTGAACGACTCAGCTGTGACAATGCGATTACTGGCACTTCAAGTTCTTTGGCAAGACCTTTTAATGCCCTGGAAATGGAGCTGATTTCTTGTTCGCGGTTGCCTTTTTTGGCATTTGGAGCAGATGTCATCAACTGAAGGTAGTCGATTACAACCAGCTCTATCTGGTGATTTTGCTTGAGCCGTCTGCATTTGGCTCGCAACTCAAAAATGTTAATAGCGGGTGTATCGTCAATATAAATGGGTATCTCCGCCATGTTGTCGATCGTTTGGTTCAGCCTGAGCCACTCGGTCTGGTCCAGCTGGCCGTTTCTCAACTTCCTGCTGTCGATATCCGCATCCATGGAAATCAATCTTTGGACCAGCTGAAGATTGGCCATTTCCAGTGAAAAAAACGCGACAGCCTTGCCGTACATCGCGGCATTGCGAGCAAGAGAAAGGGTGAATGCCGTTTTCCCCATTCCTGGCCTCGCAGCGACAATTATAAGGTCCGACGACTGCCACCCCGATGTGATCTTGTCAAGTTCACCAAAACCGGAAGGCACCCCTGTGATGGACTCGTCTTTCTGGCTGATGGCCTCAATTTCGCGTCGTGCTTTGATCGCGAGTGCGCTCAGTTTTTCATACCCGGTATTGAGGTTGGTATCCGTTATCTCGTATAAATTCTGTTCAGCTTCGTCGAGCAACTCAAAGACGTCCTTTTCGTCTTCATAGGAGTCTTTGATGGTACCCGTCGATACCCTGATCAACTCTCTTTGGATAAACTTCTGTGCTATGATCCGAGCATGGTATTCGATATTGGCTGCGGATGCCACTTTATTGGTAAGATCCAGAAGATAGTTGACCCCTCCTACCTCATCGAGCTTTTTAGCCTTCTTCAATGCTTCATGGACTGTGAGAAGGTCAATGGGTTGGGACTTTTCAAATAATTCCAGCATGGTGGAGTAGATCGTCCTGTGACTGTCTTTATAAAAGCTTTCAGACCTGAGTATCTCGATAACGGCGGGCAGCCCATCGCGGTCTACAAGGATGGCGCCGAGTACGGCTTCTTCCAGTGGCAATGCCTGAGGCATCATCCTGCCATACAACAAGGTCTGGGCATCGGCGTCGGCGCGTACCGAACGCATTTTTCCGCCTTCGACGGGTTTCAACGAATTACTATCGGACATCTTTGGTATAGGTCTCTAAGCTCTTGGGCTTTCACAATTCTAAGGGGCGGCTAATCTAAACAGTAATATTAAAATATTACAAATGTGTCGTAATGGCAAGACATGCCGCCAATGTTGGTTTTATGCCCAGACATGTGGAAAACGGGCAGCGGATTGTGGAAAACATATTTTTCTCCCGCCAGCGCCTTTGATTCTCACCACTGTAAAAAATGTACCCCGAAAGTTGTCGCTTACGGGGCATGTTAGCAATTTATTTTATTTTTCTTTTGGTCCTCAATATTGATCAAGCCTTACCGACATTGTTCATCTTATCAGAAACTTTGGAGATCACTTTTCTCTGTTCATCGATCTCTTTCTTTTTGTTTTCCTGGTCTTGAAGATTTCTCTCAATGTCAGATTCGGCCCGTCGTATTGCCTCTTTGGCTTTTTCAATATCCTTGTAAAGGTCCTTGTTTTTCTTCTCCAGCTTTTCCAAATCCTTTTGAAGATTTTTCAAGACTTTCTCTTCCTCTTCCAACTCTTCCTTTATCACTTCTTTTTCGACCTGCAGCGTGTATTCATTGATAAATACAGTTGCGCCGGAAATGGCTTCCGAATTGCCCATATCGGTGATAAATTCATCACCGGACTTCAACCAGAAAAATGCCCTGGTCATTTTGTCGTATTCATCAAACTTGGTATATACCGTCAACGGTCCTTCTACATCAATGGCCGGCACTACGGCTTCCATCAACATAATTTCCTTGGCTTTGCGGTTATTTTCCACTTTCCCGAATGATTTGGCGTATGATCTCCAGATTTTTTCTGCCATTTTCTTGTCCGCACCGGGTAATTCCACGAACAGAGCACTTTGTACTCCTTCACTCATCGAGTGATCACCTGTTTCGACCTGCCCAAATAAGGCAATCCAACCGGCAGCAAACAAAAAACTAAGGAGTAATTTTTTCATAACATTGATTTTAGTGTTAAGACGTCTATTATACTTTACAATACATAAAGTAAGAACAAAAGGTTCTGTTAAACAAGGCTGTATCCCATAGTATCAAAGCTTTGTCGATTCATTTAGGTCTTTGGACCCGATTTTATTATTATCGCAGCTAAATTATGGCCATGCATATTCTGTCGCTCAGAAATGTGACAAAACGGTACTCAAAACACATTGCCGTCGATCATGTCACTTTTGATATACCCAAGGGCAGTATTTTTGGACTCCTCGGCCCGAACGGAGCTGGAAAAACCTCTCTCATAAGAATCATTACCACCATTACCGGAGCCGATGAAGGAGAAATATTCCTGGATGGCGAAAAACTCAACAGTCTTCACCCTACGCAAATTGGGTACCTGCCGGAAGAAAGAGGACTGTACAAGAAGATGAAAGTGGGTGAACACCTGTTGTACCTTGCACAACTGAAAGGTTTGAGGTATTCAGATGCAAAGAATAAACTCGATCATTGGTTCGACAAATTTGACATTAAGAGCTGGTGGAACAAAAAAATTGAAGAACTCTCCAAAGGGATGCAGCAAAAGGTACAATTCATTGCCACAGTAGTTCATGAACCCAAATTGATCATCCTTGATGAACCCTTTTCAGGACTTGATCCCATCAATACAAATTTGATCAAAGACGAAATCTATCAATTGAATCAGCGGGGTACAAGTGTCATATTCTCTACCCATCGCATGGAACAGGTCGAAGAAGTTTGTGAAGACATCGTCCTTATCAACAAGGGACGAATCATACTCGAAGGAAAAGTTTCAGATATAAAAAGAGATTTTAAAGAACACAAATACAGCATAGGCATCCAGGGAGATTTCCCTGGGGATATTTCATCTGACAGTTTTGAGCTCTCAGGAACACAAAATGGTCATGTCATAGTAAGGGTAAAAGAAGGTCACAATCCAAACGAACTGCTTCGGGAGCTGATTTCAAGAAACATCGAAATTCAATCTTACTATGAAGTCCTGCCATCATTGAACGAAATATTCATCAAACAAGTAGCTTCAAGCAATGCATAGGATCTGGTTAATTGCAAAACGAGAATACCTGACACGGGTAAAAAGCAAAACGTTTATTCTAACGACATTTCTCACCCCATTGGGTATCGTCTTACTCATCGCAATCGTGGGTTTTATCATGACACGAGGCTCGGATACAAGAAAAAACATCACGGTACGTGACACTACGGGCCTGGTAAGCAGTAGCCTCGAATCCCGAAAGAACATCGTTTACGAATACAGTACAGAAGATCTCGAAGCCCTCAAAGAAAAATACATCGCTGGAGAAATCGACGGCGTCCTAGATATCATTCCCCTGGACAGTATAACGGTGACACGGCATCGCATCATGTTTTATTCTGATGACAGGCTCGCCATTGATGAGATGGAATCCATTGAAGACGCTGTACAGGAAAAGATCAGGGAATTTAAAGTGAGAGAACTCGACCTGGATGAGGCTAAAATCGCACTGCTGAGGACCAATGTTCAAATAGAGCAACAAACCATCATCGACAAAGACAAAAAGGTCAGTACGACAGGTACCATTGTCGGATCTGTCCTGGGTGGCGTCATTTCCTATGCTATGTTCTTCATTATTTTTCTATATGGCGCACAGGTTATGCGAAGCGTAATGGAGGAAAAAATCAACCGCATCGTCGAGGTATTGATCTCTTCGGTTAAACCATTTGAGTTGATGATGGGAAAAATCCTTGGCGTTGGCAGTGTGGGCCTCACTCAGATTGGAATATGGCTGGTCCTTTTCATTGCGCTCGGCATTGCAATGCCCCAATTCCTGAACATGCCAGTCAACCCAGGGGAAATTTCAGGGATGGCCGGTGTTTCCCAGGAAGAAGTCGGCACCTTAATGAATGAGAATCAAGACAAATTTGTCGAAGTTGTACAGGAGATATTGAGTCTTAATTGGTTTGTGTTGATCCCTCTGATTCTCTTTTATTTCTTCATGGGTTATTTCGCCTATGCGGCACTTTTTGCGGCGGTGGGTTCGGCGGTGGGCGAAGACATCAACGAAGCTCAATCTCTCACACTGCCGGTCATGATTCCCTTGATACTCGCCATATACATAGGTTTTGCCGCCATCAATTCACCCAACAGCACTATAGCCACGTGGGGGTCCATTATCCCATTGACTTCATCTGTGGTGATGCCAGTGCGGCTACCTCTGGATCCACCCTGGTGGCAAATTGTTTTATCGGTGGTATTGTTAGTAGCCTTTGTAATTCTGTTTGTATGGATCGCCGGAAGGATCTACCGCGTAGGTATTTTGATGTACGGTAAAAAGGCCAGTTTCAAGGAATTGGCGAAATGGCTGTTTTATAGATCTTGATGGGTATGGTCAGGATTCAAATCTGAGCTCTACAACCGGTGTGCGCGCCCTGCTCTGACATACCAGGATGTATCCCGCATCGACTTCATCATCGTCAAGAGCGTAACAGGCATCCATCTCTACCTTCCCATTCAGTAATTTTGCCACGCAGGTCGAACATGCCCCACTTGTACATGAATACGGCGGGTCGTATTTTTCTTCAATCAGTACATCCAGGATCGTTTTTTCAGGTGGCACCAAAACCTGTATTTCTTTGCCGGCAAGATGGACTTTTACTGAACTTGCTTCCCCTGAAGTCACACCTTCAGGAGAACCAGAAACCGATGAAAGAAAATATTCCCGATGAATAAATTCCTTTTGTATCCCTTTGGAAGACAGCTGATCAACCACCGTATCGATCATGGCTCCGGGGCCACAAACGAAATAATGCGCTTCTTTGCCGCGTGCTGGATAGAGCCCTAAAAACTTGTCTACCATGGCGCGATCTATTCTTCCAGTCCAACCCTCCCAAGAAATTTTTCCTCGGGAAAACATGGCCTTGAGACCCTTTTCCTTCTCTCTTTTGGGTTTGCTGAGGGTATGCTTGAGAAAAAATTGATTTTCATATTTTTTCTCCAATGCTTCCAATTGATCATTAAAAATGATCTGATCTTCGTTTCTGTTGCCAAAACAGAGATAGCAGCAGCTTTTAGGCTCTTCTTCCAGGAAGGTTTTCACAAGAGACATAATGGGTGTAATGCCGCTTCCGGCAGCAAAAAAATATAAATCGCGCCTTTTTGCTGAATCCGCAGCAACGGTAAAATTGCCATCGGGCTGCATGACCTCTATTTCGTCGCCTTCGCGAAGATGCTCATTGATATGATTCGAGACCAGGCCCCCTTTCAATCGCTTTACATTCACGGCCAGCGCAGGCTCACTGGGTGCGGCACAAATGGAATAAGCCCTGCGTACCTCTTTTCCATTCATGATGAATTTCAAAGTGAGGTATTGCCCGGGTTTATACGAATAGGCAGCCGCCAGATCAGGCGGTACTGCAAAAAAGATGGTTTTCGACGCTTTCGTTTCTTGACGGATCTTGTTAACCTTAAGTGTATGGAAATCGTGACTCATGCTCATCTCGGATTAAGTGTGCAAATGTAGTGTCAAATGATTGAATTGGAAAAATTTGATCGCCGAGTGGTCAGAGATCCATTACACTCCTTACCAATAATACAATTCCGAATAAGATCAATGCGGTTCCGGCCAATTTGTTGATCCAACCAAGAATGTGGTTATTGATTCGGGTTCGAATCAGTTTGGCCAGAACGACTTTTAACGTATCTGTTACCATGATGGTGGCGATGATGGAACCTGTAAAGAGTATGGTCTCAGTTTGATTCAGCAACCGACTTGCCACGAAGGATGTAATGACACTTAACCAGAAAATAAAGGTAAATGGGTTGATGGTGTTCACCAGAAACCCTCGCGTCCAGTAATCCAAAATATTGGAAGCTGAAATTTGCTTCTTTTTAAAGTTGATGTTCGGTTTTTTTACAAAAGTTGCTGCACCTACCATACACAAAACCAATCCACCGATAAGCCCTACCCAGAAAACAAATCCCTGGCTTTGTACATAGGGAGAAATTCTCCGTATGAAGAGGAGTGTAACGGCCACAATCAAAATGTCACTCGTCCATATACCGGAAGCCGCGATGAGGCCTGCGCGTGCCCCGCGTTCAAGGGAAGCCTGGACAAGCACAATAAAGATGGGCCCAAGAAGAATGGCCAATGTAAGGCCGAATAATATGCCTTCCAATACGTACTGCATTTATTGATAGATAGATGCCACGATCTTCCGGGTATGCGGCCGGTTGCGAAACTCACAAAGATAAATCCCCTGCCAGGTGCCCAGCTTTAGCCTGTGGCCCATGATGGGAATAGAAACGGAAGAACCCACCAAACTGCTTTTTATATGTGCTGGCATGTCGTCCGGGCCTTCGATATCATGTTGCACAAAGTCCATATGTTCAGGCACTATGTGGTTGAAAAAACGTTCGAAATCGTATAGAACCGTGGGATCAGCATTTTCATTGATGGTAAGTCCTGCAGAAGTATGTTGGATGAAAAGATGAAGGATTCCATTTTCCGGAAGGGGAGGTAGCCCGGATAGTATTTCCTCGGTGATCAGGTAAAACCCTCTGCTCCTCGGTTTAAGCGTTAACATATGATGATCGATCATCTGTCTTTGACTATTTTGGGACAATTCAATTGCCCAAAATACTTCATTATACTTATTCCGAACAGGATGTACATGTCGTTGTTTTTACTGTTGCCTCTTTGTCTGCCGCTTTCACCTATTCCCTCAACAATGGAACGATCCGACAAAGAGACGGCTGTATCCCCACGGAGAGATCGCAGAAGATCAAGGTCAGGGTAAACATTGCTTACATCATCGATGTAATCGGAGGCAGAATTGTAAGCACTGATATGAGCGTTCAATGACCAGTCCACATTTAAGTCCCACTTCACCCCAAAGCCATAATTTATGGTCATGGAAAATCGGCCGTATTCGGCACCGATCGCCTGGCCTTCAGTCCCGAAAGACCTTAAATCATAGGTAGTGCCGTTCAATTCGGTTTTCGGCGAAAAAGCGAAGCCGGAAAAACCTGCAAATAGGTAGGGTGTAAAGAAGTAATCTTCACTGCCATGGATATAGGTAAGAAAATTAAATTCCCCCTGAATGGATAGATCGTACAGGTCTGAATAAAATTTCAGGTTCCGATTTCTTTCAAAAGTATTGGTGGAGTTGGCATCGTCTGCATGGATACGCGCATAATTCAGCGAAGCTTTGGCGGCAAGTCGCTCATTAAAGTTATACCTGAAGTTTACACCACCTGCCGGGCGTGGTTGATCAAATTTTAATTCGGTCTTCAGATCACCGAAATAGTAGGACGTGCCAAGCCATCCACCCAATTCGACTCCTTTCTGTGAAAAGACAACGAAGGGCAATAAAAATAATGCGATCAGACCTGAGACCTTCTTATCCATAGGAATGAAGGAATAACGCGAGGGAAAAACGGTTATTGCAAACTCATTCTTTATTGTCGCCTGGCGCAGAAATGGTATTTACACAATTATAGATCTGTGCTTCGTGCCCAGATCCGCCAGGTACAGTAAAACCCGGATAATAGACGATCTCCTGACCACCGATGAAAATGATCGTTCGCCCACCGGGTATGGTGGCATCACTTTCTATTCTCACCGAAGCCTTGTAAACGTCCAGAGAACCGATGAGATCTAGCAATTCATCGTCAACAAAGGTTACCTCTCGCAAGCAAGATGCGAGCTGGCAAAAAACGGAACTTCCAAAGGCAATGGCCATTTGACTTTCATAAGCAATGCTTCCGCATACCGTCACTGCCTGAACCAGTAAAAGACCCGGTGTAGCCCCTTCAGCATAGTCAACGGTCACCTGGTTAGATCCGTTATTTGCAATAAATACGCCGGTACCGGTGTAGGACCAATTGTATGCTGCCGCATAAGCTTGAGGAGGAATTGAATAAGACAATCCCGTAAGGCCTGGACACACGGTCTGAGGACCTGAGACTGGATCCGGCCCAAAGCCTATTTCTTCAACAGTAACGATTGCCTGACAAGTACTCGAGTTTCCATTTACATCGATGACGGTCAATACCACGGTATTCGCGCCCACATTCGCGCAGTTGAAGGTGTTCGGGCTGACACTCAGAGACTGAATGCCGCATGCATCGCTCGATCCGTTGTCCACCTGGGCCGCCGTGATAGAGGCGTTACCGGACGCATCCAATTGGACCGTTATATCCTGGCACATCGCAGTGGGATCGACATTGTCTTCCACCGTCACCGTCGCTGTACACATAGACACATTGCCATTGTTGTCCGTTACCGTCAAAGTCACTGTATTCGCGCCCACATCCGTACACTTGAAGGTGTTCGGGCTGACACTCAGAGACTGAATGCCGCATGCATCCATCGATCCGTTGTCCACCTGGGCCGCTGTGATGGTGGCATTGCCGGAAGCATCCAGCTGTACCGTTCTATCCTGGCACATCGCCGTGGGATCAACATTGTCCTCCACCGTAACTGTGGATGTACACATAGAGACATTGCCATTATTGTCTGTAACCGTCAGGGTTACTGTATTCGCTCCTACATTGGCACAGGTGAAGGCATTCGGGCTGACCGTCATCGACTGGATGCCGCACGCATCATTGGATCCGTTGTCCACCTGGGACGCAGTGATAGAAGCATTACCCGAAGCATCCAACTGTACCGTTATATCCTGGCACATCGCCGTGGGATCAACATTGTCCTCTACCGTAACTGTGGATGTACACATAGATACGTTACCATTGTTGTCCGTCACCGTCAAGGTAACCGTATTCACTCCTACATTCGCACATGTAAACGTGCTCGGACTGAC
>JBFKOL010000003.1:0-44315 GCA_041628815.1 Saprospiraceae bacterium
GTCCTTCAATCATTCCTGGCATGAGCAAGACATCTGACAGGTCCAAGACCTCGTCTTTTTCGGTGAGTGAAAAGTTTTCTGTAGGACCTGCATATTCAATGATCCCATCCCGCACAGCCACGACACCATCATCTCGAAATTCAATGCCGTCGAAAATTTTTTGAGCGTATATGACCGTTCTGGTATTCTGGCATTGAACCGCTTTAATCTGAATGATGATAGCGACCAATAGAACAACAATTCGCCTCATAATTTAATTGGTTTCCAAATGTAAAAGTGTGTCCTCTCCAAGGAACCTGTTATCGCCATGCGTATACCATGATCTCCTATTTGGTATCCTTATGCCATCGACTTCTAACTCTCCGTCAAACAAAATGTATTCACCATCACCGACCTCCTCGTCGTGGTAAAAGCGATATCCCGACAGCGCATAGTTCTCAGGGTCAAAATAGAAATACCATATATCGCTGCCCACGTCGGCATAGTACGTCACTTTCACTTCATACAGCGACTTACCGAAATAATTGACTTTTTTACAGCCCGGTAAAATACGGGTGCCCTGATCCTTCAGCTTCATCGGCATGAACCAGAGGTAATGGTAATAGTCGCGCATGGTCCTGGCCCGATCAGGAGTCAGCCTGTGCTCCGATAATTCTTCAGGTGTCAAATCTGTCTTACCATTGAGAGCAAATCGAAACGCGTCACCATTGATTTCCATAAAAATTCTTTGCTCATCTACTGATCTTTCCAGGGCAAAATAAGCTCGGGAGGGTTGCAGAATCACCGTGGACTTGCGATCCGTTGAGCCAGGCCTGGTCTCGGCGAACACCATCCTTACACGGGCATCTGAAAGTCGGTTGCCCGGATCATGATAGGATATGCTCTGCTCAATGACAAATTCAGCATTGATTATGGTATCCTGGCTTAAGATCTCTCCGGATCGGCATACGACAAAACCTAAAAGAAACAGAAAGACCCAACGAAGGCCAACATTTCTTTTCACATTTCCAAATGTGCCTGGCAAAAAACAATAATAAGGCATAATATTACTTTTGTAAATTCTTCAATGGTCTGTACTTCGCAGATCAATAGAACTTTTCGGCTTAGATTACGACGTCGCAATATAATTTGTAACTTGGAGACATCGCTGTTCTATTAGGGCTGTTTTTACCTTCTGGGAATCATGTTAAAAAAATTACAGACGATCAGGCAATCTGTTGGCGGGCTGGTACCGGCAATATTTCTTTTACCTGTTTTTATTCTCATTTCCATTTTATATCCCAAGGAAAACAGGTACCAATGTCTTCATGAACATTTCTCCTATTGTTCCTCCGGCAAGATAGAAATGATCGGCCTGGAAGAAAAGGATGGTCGCACGATTGACCTGCAAAGCATTCATAGGGCCGAATGTTCTTCGAAGTGGAATCTTCGCTTTTTTCATCTTTCTGACGGTCAGGAAATCTTATCACCTCAAAAATTTGGATTCGGGAGTCACTGGATTCAGTGTTTTATAGCATTTCCCGATGGAGACATTACCGAGTGCATGTTTAAAATTGAGATTGTAAGACCCAACTCAAGTTGGCCCATTGAAGATGACAAAGTCCTCCCATCAGATCTCATAGATGCGGATGCCTTGATTGAACTGCCAGGAGAGGAGCATAACTTTGGGCTAGGAAGCCTGTCTCTGACCTGGGAATCTGGTCAACAAGGTCCTGGTGTTATTTCAAGTGGAGAAGGTGACCCAGGGGGTATCTCCTACGGCTTGTATCAAATATCCATGAAACAAGGTTACCTGGAGGATTTTCTCCTGAATGAAGGACAGGCATTCTTCCAGATCCTGGGTCAATATGAGCCTGGATCTCACGAATTTGACATGGCCTGGAAGGCCATTGCAGATGTTCAACCCATTCAATTTCAAAAGGCTCAACATGAATACATCCGCAGAAGTCATTACATGATGCAGGCAAGGAGATTAAACCGCAAACTGGGGATGAACATTAATGACTACAGCAACGTCTTAAAAGATGTACTGTGGTCCACAGCTGTACAACATGGTCCTTACAACGATGTCTTTTACAACGCATTGGCTCGAACGAACTGGAAAGACATGTCAGAGAAAGAAATTATAAGCAGGATCTATAAAGAGAGGTCTAGATCTGTCAATGGCTATCTTAGTTATTTTCCACGAGTAGGTCCTAAATGGAAGCGAAACCTCATCAAAAGATTTGAAAAAGAAGAAAAAATGGCTTTGGATCGTCTTGATCGCGAGGAAAGAATGACAGCCTTGCCAGGCACTTCTGTCGCTTTGCCGCCAGAACCTTCCGATTCTTCAGCCTCAAGCACGACACTAAGCGGTGAAGTTGTACTTGCCACCCAATATGAGCCCGTTGCCTATGCCCCCTCAGAAAAGCCCTGGCCAAAGTCTAAGATTACCAGCCGGGAAGCCCAAACTGTAATTCAAAAGGATGTAGCTTCATCACAGGAAATAGGCAACACCGCTGTTACCGGCGGCGAGCAATGGACGCCTGAAGATGATGCCGAAGTTGAACCAGCAGATCAGGAGGCCCCACCCATCCCTTCAGCCAGGAGTAACTTATTTACTTACAAGGTTCTTTTCGTGGTACTGAATGAACCCGGTAAACAATTTAACGAACTCACAGATTTAGGACCGATTTCTGAAGACCCTTTCATGTCGGACAAGGTCCGTTACCTGTTGGGGGAAGCTCAGACCCTTGATCATGCTAGGTCTCTCAAAAACAAGGTCGCCGACCGCGGTTTCAAGGCCGCACAAATAGCCGTCTACCAAAAAGGCAAGCTTAAAAAATTCGTGGACTGACCTCGTTTCCAGGTCTAACGACTGTGGATTATCTTGCCCTTTTGCCTTGTGGGATCCCATTCTGTTGAATCTTCCAAAAATCCTTTGTTCTGAACATTTCTTTCTCGATCTATTCTTATGCAACACTCATCGAAAAAATTGGACTAAAGAGGTTTTTTTCCTGTCCTTGTTTAGAAAACAAAGAACTATGCAATCTGAAATACATAAAAGAGCAAGACGGCGCGTCCGGGCAATAAAAGGATTTTACATTCATGCCTTTTCATTCATTATAATGGGTTTGTTTTTCTTCTTTATGAATATGCTCACGGACCCATTTCAGATGTGGTTCTTGTTTCCTATGTTGCCGTGGAGCGTCGGATTGGCCTTCCACTATCTTGCTGTCTTTGGAATTCCCGGAACCGGATTACTTTCCAAAGAATGGGAAGAACGCGAGTTTGAAAAACAGCTCGACCGCCTGTCCTCTGATTTTGAACCATATACCGGCGAGTTGGATGGAGGATGGAGAAAAGGAAACCACCTCGAATACCGCGAACTCTCCGATGATGAAACACTTGAGTTACGCAAAATGACCGTAAAGGACAACCAGTACCTGGACGAGGACCTCGTATAAGGGGTTTGTCAATCCTTTTATTATGCGATTTCCTATAAAATAGACACCAATACCTTTCAACAAGGGGTTGATGGCGCAAGGCTTAGGTATTGATTCTCATCCTTGATGTTTAAATTGTGACTATTACTTAAGACCATCGCAATATGAATGTTTGGTATCAATGCGCGACAGCGGTTTTCCTGATATTTCTCGTGGTTGCATGCAAAAACAGTTCCTCTAAGCTCATAAACCTTGACCTGGTGCAGGTCGAAGATGTTGCTCAATCACAAATCAACTTCCAACGGTTGGCTGCCAAGATCCTTGAATGCGCCGAACTTCAGCAAGGAGAACGTGTTCTGCTCATGATGGAGCCTGGACCTTTCAGTCCGATGGTCAATTATTTAGCCGATGGGATCCAATCAAATGGAGCCTACTTCCTTGGTTGCCTTAGTGTGACCGCCGAACAGCCTGAAGAATGGTCGACGCGGTTTACTGCACAAACACATGGCCGCAGCGAGGAGGAATTGCGGTCTGCGCTTACCGAAGTCGATTTAGGCATCATGCTTCCCGGAGCCAGTCCGGCACACACTCCTTACCAGGTCCTGCAGTCCCTTCTGAATGAGGGGATCAGACGCACGATACACTTCCATTGGTCGGGCGCTTATGATATAAATGGAGCACCATTGGAAATCGATGAAAGGAAATCTCTGCTATACCAACAAGTCGTACTACAAACCGATTATGACAAGCTTGCCGCCCGGCAATCTGCATTTGAGACAGCCATGAGAGGTGCAGAAATCCGCGTATCCACACCTTTAGGAACTGTTATCTCGTTTGAGATCGGAGACCGTCCCGTCACCAAACAAGATGGTGATGCATCAGCAGCACGTACCAGGAAAGCAAAGAATCTCATAGACCGGGAAATAGAAATTCCGGCGGGTGCCATACGGGTTGCTCCGATCGAAAATTCTGTCAATGGTATTGTTGCGTTCCCGGATGCCAAGTGGAATAACATACCTGTCACAGATCTGAAAATGACTTTCCGTAATGGCAAAGTTGCCGATGTCCGGGCTTCTGAAGGAGCAGATGCCGTGTGGGCTGAAATAGAAAAGGCAGGCGACGCTGGCCGGTCATTTCGTGAGTTTGCCCTGGGGTTTAATCCTCTTATGCCCGTCCAGCATGGAGATAAATCGTGGATACCCTATTACGGTTATGGGGCAGGAATCGTCAGACTTTCCCTTGGTGACAATACTGAGTTAGGTGGCAATGTTACTGGGGGCTATGTGCGGTGGAATTTCTTCACCGATGCGACCGTATCGGTCAATGGAGAAGTATGGGTGAAAAACGGTAACTTAATCAAATAAAATTCCTGTCATGAACCTCAAAGTATTGTTGATTTCTGTCATTTCCCTTTCTTCTTTGCAACCTGCCTGGTCCGTTTCCGACAGCCTTGACTATAGCGACGCCATACGCATCATTGAAGTCTGGTTGGATGCAGAAAAAGAGTTTAACCGGTATCCTGGTTTATCCGCGGCCATTATCGACGACCAGGAAATCCTGTGGAAGGGAGCCTTTGGCTACGCCAATCCAGACGGTGAGGTCGAGTCAACGACCCAAACGATTTATAGTATATGCTCCATATCCAAATTATTTACTGCCATTGGAATCATGCAATTAAGAGACCGGGGACTGCTAAGCCTGGAGAGTCGTGTAAAAGAGTTGCTTCCGTGGTTTGACCTTCCACAGGTGTTCGAGGACAGTGAAGCCATAACCGTCCGGTCCCTTTTGACGCATTCTTCCGGTCTTCCAAGAGAAACCAACCATCCTTACTGGACCGGCCCCGATTTTCCCTTCCCGGACAAATACAGCATAATGGATGAGCTCAAAAACCAGGAAACGCTGTACCCAGCTTCTACCTATTTTCAATACAGTAATTTAGGTCTGACTCTTCTAGGATATATCATCGAAGAAGTTTCCGGGCAGACCTACGATACCTACATTCGCGAGAACATTTTGGGCCCGCTGGGGCTTTCAAATACAAAGACCTCATTACCCGAAGATAAGTATGGTTCACAACTGGCTAAGGGGTTTTCCGCTTTGACGCGACAAGGACTTCGCCATCCTGTCAACCTCTTCCAGGGCAACGGCATCGCTCCGGCCGCAGGTTTTTCATCCACCGTCGAAGACCTCGGCACCTTCGTATCATGGCAATTCAGATTACTGGAAAATGGCGGGCATGAAATTCTCAATGCAGCAACCCTGAAAGAGATGCACCGTGTGCATTTTCTCGATCCCAACTGGAGCACTTCATGGGGTCTGGGTTTTTCGGTGAGAAAATCGGATGGACAAATAGTTGTTGGCCACGGAGGTTCATGCCCTGGTTATCGAAGCCAACTGATGCTGATACCCAAAAAGAAATTAGCATCAGTGGTCATGTTCAATGCGGGTGCAATAAATACCAACAGGTACGCATCCGGATTGTTAAGATTGATCCAGAAAGTCAAGTTCACAAAACCTGACACATTGGGTCTTGAAGAATACACGGGATTCTACAATACCCAGCCATGGGGCAGTGAGGAGGTTATCGTCCGGTTGAATGGCCAACTGGCATTCCTCTACCTGCCTAATGAAAATCCAGCGGAAAACATGACTTTCCTTAAACACATCGAGGGAGATATTTTCAGAAGGATTAGAAATGATGAGGAGCTCGGAGAGACCGTGGTCTTCCATCGCGACGATTCTGGTAAAATTACACATTATGTCCAGCACAATAATATATCAAGGCGGTTGAGCGATTTGTAGGAGGGGTGTTAAGATGCTGGGTACACGCCTTCACTGAAGTTTCGCCACACAGCAGGTAGCCAGGTAGTGTATTGCAGGTTGCTACCTAAACCAATTAAATTACTCACCTGGCATACTTTCCCATCACTGGCCTGCCGGGGAATACGCCTTCCACGGTTTTTCCCTTATCTACGACCAGGATGCCATTTACGAGTACGTAGGGTATTCCTTCCGAGAAACTCAGGCCCTTTTCAAAATCTGCCCTATCCCGAATGGTCTCGGGATCAAAAATGGTGATATCTGCGTCACATCCTACCTGTAGACGGCCTTTGAGGCGCATACCCGGTGCAGCCAATTCAAGTTGTTTGGCTGGCATGATGGTCATCTTGCGCAGGGCCTCTTGCAGGGTCAAAACTTTATCTTCACGTACATATTTCCCGAGAACCCGGGCATAGGTCCCTGCCGTCCTGGGATGGGCAAGAGGAGCATAGGGCATGCCATCGGATCCAATCATGGCCACCGGGGAAGCAACACCGGTCCTGATCCAATCCGGATGCATCAAATGAATAATGACCACCCCACCCTTCTTCCGGTATTCGTAAAAGGTTTTATCTGTCAGTCTTTCTCCGGTAGCCTGCCATTGCAAATCGCCATAGGATATACCTAATTTTTCTTTCCAGCCATCATCAAATATGACCGATTCCAGGGAAGTCGAAGCCGCTGTGTAGGGATATACTTCCGTCGTTATACGCAACCCTTGCGCCTGGGCACCTGCGACCAGATCGAGGCCAACCTGGATGTCTCCCAACGCCATACTGTTTAAGTGGACAATATGGAGTGCTGCACCAGTAGCTGCAGCATTGGCCATGGCCTGCTGCACACCACTTATTTTCTCCCTTACATGTGAATATATCGGTACATCTTTATCAGCCGCCAATTGGTAGACGCCCAATATCTCTGCTTCGTCGGCATTTGGATAATAGCCCACGGGCACACCGATACCTACGGCTCCACCCTCCAGTTCGCGGACTAACTGTTCGTACATGAATGCCAACTCGTCGCTGCTCAGTTCTACCGTCCTCGATCTGACCAGTTGGACAAATAAATCGTCAAGGATATCCTGTGAAAAACCAGTGGCATCCAGTCGTTCCAATGTGTTCTGAAGATTTGGCTGGTATTGTTTTTGAGAAAGAACGCGCACTCCGGCATGCTGCACTGAAGCTCCATAATTGACCAGGCTTTTGCCCCTTTTACTCTCAAGCCAATAGCTGATAAAACCTACACCTCCTTCCAATTCTAGTGCTGTGGTCACCCCATCGTGCAGCTGGTATTCGTGGGCCTCGTTCGTAATGCCATGAACGTGCGGATCAATGAACCCCGGCGATACCACCATGCCACGTGCATCAATCTCTGCTTGACCCCGGATTTCGCGGTCTGTAATAATTGCAATCCTGTCGCCATTGATGCCCACGTTGCGTATGGCGTCGAGACCGGTCTCCGGATCAATTACCCTGCCGCCATTTATAGCAATGTCAAAGGATTGCGCCTTGACACAGGGTATAAATAGGACAATACCAAAAAACAATAGGACAACAATACGCATATCTCAAGCTGTATGGGTGAAGTGTTAAATTACACGTTATTAAGTCGTCCACATAGAACCTCACCCAATTTAAACAAGGATTAAAACAATTCTATGTGCATGGAGAGGTAAGCGACGTATCTTGGGATCAATTTGAAACGAGAAATCTCCCTATGAAGCCTTCCTTTTATTTGCTTATTGCATTGACCGCATTGGCTTTAAGCCCGGGATGTAAACCATCCACACCGGATAGTGCATCACCTGTTGAGAAGGCGCCGGCTGCTTATGGTGTTGACGGAACACCATTGTACCCACTCGAAGAACCGGAAGGAACTGTTGCACGCAAAGACAGTGCCTTGCAAGTCGCTACCACCCATTTTCTCTCTGACAGTCTTGACCTCGATCACATCATATGGTACGGGCGCAGACTTGCTTATTTATACCGGTACGAGGAGGCCATCGATGTCTATACCAATGGTCTCATTCACCATCCTGGTTCAGCACACCTTCTTCGTCATCGCGGTCACCGGTACATTTCCATCCGTCAGTTTGACAGGGCCATCGATGATTTGCAAAAAGCTGCGCAATCGGCCAAGAACATGCCCGTTGAGATCGAACCCGACGGGATACCAAATAAGTTGAACCAACCACTTTCGACATTGCAATTCAATATCTATTACCACCTTGCCCTGGCCCATTACCTCCAGGGTGATTTCGAAGCGGCAGCGCTTGTTTGCGACACCTGTATGGTCTATTCCACCAATCCAGATTTGCTGGTAGCGACTACAGACTGGTATTATATGACTTTGAGAAGAATGGGCGAAAAAAATCAGGCTGATGGATTATTGACTCAGATTGGAGAGGATTTGGAGATCATCGAAAACGATTCCTATTTCAAAAGGATCATGATGTATAAGGGAAAATTAAAGCCGGATGACCTTCTGGAAGTCAACCAACAAGAAGAAGCCACCCATCTCGACATGGTGACGCAAGGTTACGGTGTGGGCAATTGGTATTTGTGTGAAAGTGATACAATAAGAGCACTTGACATTTATCAAAAAATGATAGCCACTCGGTACTGGCCTGCCTTCGGTTACATTGCGGCAGAATGTGATCTTCAAAGACTAAAATAATACCGATATTTGTGTCGTTCAATGATATCTCCCTTCCTGCCATAACCTTTAATGAGAATCACCTATGGCAGCCAATATGGTCATCATCGGCTAAGTTTTACCCGTGAAAAATGCATTATGAAGTCCAAAGCTTCCATTGTACTACTTTTCAGTTTGTATTCCTTCTGTTGCGTAGGCCAAGATGAACGTATTGCCCTATGGCCAGGTGGAATCCCTTATGCCAATGACCATGTGGAAGAGATCCACGAAAACCCCAAGATCGGGCGTGTAATCCAGAAAGTGCATGTCCCGGAAATTGCCGTATACCATGCACCGGAACACCTGGCTACCGGCACTGGTGTCCTCGTCTGCCCCGGAGGAGGGTATTATCTGTTGGCATGGGATTGGGAAGGCGTAAAAATTGCAAAGTGGTTGAACTCCATAGGTGTCTCTGCTTTTGTATTGAAGTACAGGCTGCCCCATTGGGAAGATGACCAGGCACGATCGCGTGTGGCATTACAAGACGCACAACGCGCTATGAAGGTCATAAGAATGAATGCGAAACGTTGGAACCTCGACAGCCAAAAAATCGGTGTCATGGGCTTTTCGGCAGGCGGACATTTGGCTTCAACATTGTCCAACAGGTGGGATCTGGGGCTACAAGACTCTTATGCGGAGGTGGAACAATACCCTTGCAGGCCTGATTTTGCCATACTTGTTTATCCGGTCATCTCCATGATGCCGGAGATCACACACGGTGGATCGAGAGACAACTTGATAACACCCGAAGCTTCACCTAACATGGTCCATTACTTCTCCAACGAGTTTCATGTCACTGAAGAAACACCTCCGACTGTCCTTATCCATGCCACAGATGACGAAGGAGTATTGCCTGA
Source organism: Saprospiraceae bacterium (assembly GCA_041628815.1). Classification (GTDB taxonomy): domain Bacteria; phylum Bacteroidota; class Bacteroidia; order Chitinophagales; family Saprospiraceae; genus JBFKOL01. Next base: position 9,797 of record JBFKOL010000003.1, read on the forward strand.
AAACAGTATCCGGTATTTCCGGGCATTAAGGGAAAAGGGGATTTCTGCTGCCCTGCATCTATACGAAAGTGGTGGCCATGGTTTTGGAATTGACGCTAAAAACCTGTCTGTAGCACATTGGCCAGAAAATATAAATCATTGGCTGGTCAACGCGGGATTGTTGGACAAGAAATACCGGGTTCTTCTGGTCCAGGATCAAATATCTGCTTACGTAGAAAGTGGGTTACCTGATCTCAATCCCCTACTGGAAGAATCGGATGCATTTCTTCTTGACAGGGTTTTTGTTCCTCAATTGAATGCAGAAATGGACATGTTTCAACCGGATTTTAGCTGGTATGACGCGGTAATTATGCATTGTCAGGGCCCTGAGTGGCCGCTACCGACCAAGAAGGCCCTCGAGGATTATGTGGGTAACGGAGGCGGTCTTGTCGTTACCGCGAGATCGAGCAGCGCATACCCTGGTTGGTCAGAGTTTCTCAAGATGAAGGGAATCATGAGCATTCCTCCAACATTGGAGAAAGGCATCCTGAGACTTTCGGACCGCGGTGAGTTGATATCTGGATTGGCGGAGGATAACCTTATTTCGCAAAGCCTAACACACGACTTCCAGGTAGAAGTGCTTCAGAAAGAACATCCTATAATGACGGGTCTTCCATCCTCCTGGATACAGAAGAAAGATGTGATCAGCACGGCTTTTACAGGTCCTGCGCTCAACCTGAATATACTAGCGAAAGCAGACAGCGAGCGTAGTTTTGAAGGGAGTGGGCTTCCTGAACCTGTCATCATGACCATCAATTATGGGCATGGCAGGGTCTTTCATACCACACTGGGAAATAGCCCTGAAGCCTATAGAAACGAGATCTTCAAACATATTTTTACCAGGGGGGTTGAATGGAGCATCACAGGCTCCATCGAAAAAACGATTGCGGCTCCTGCCGCTGAACCCAAAGCAGGCCACTTAGACTCCTCCAATTAAACAAGGCATGGCTTATTGCTGGTTATTTTTTCAGGAGTAATCTACCATTCCTGGTACCAGCTGCACCCTTTTTAAAGGCGATTTCTCCATTGAGAATAACCAAGTCGATGCCTTCTGCCAACTGGTGTGGAGTGTCGAAGCTAGCCTTTGCCCTGACATCCTTAGGATGGAATAAGATCAAGTCGGCCTTCATGCCAACGTGAAGAGTGCCTCTGTCTTCTAAGCCAAGGATCGTTGCGGGTAAAGAGGTCATTTTTCTAATGGCTTCCGTCAGGGTGAATGCGCCCTTTTGAACGACGTATTCCTCGATGATTTTGGCGAAGCTGCCATATCCTCTGGGATGAAACATTGTCGGACTCCCATCAGAGCCGACGGCAATTGAGGGATGCATTAACAAGCGTTGCTGTAGCACTTCATCCATTACAAAAAAGGCCGCACTTGTGCCGTAAGGTCCAATGACATCGCGAAGAACAAGCTCGAAGGGAAGACCGTATTCCTGGGCTACCTCTTTAAGTGTTTTACCCTTGTAAGGACCATTCCCAAATAAGGTGGCCTCCGGCCCATTTCGACTCATCACCCGAGCTTTAAGGTATAATGCCAATTCTTCTCCCCTCGATTTTTTAATCCTTGCATATTCCTTCGGCCTTTTGGCCCATTCCGGAAAAACTATGCCAATGCCAGTATACGATGCCGTATAGGGATAAACATCGGCAGTCACTGTGTGAGCATTGGAGCCATCGAGCCAATCCAGTATTTGAACGGCACGAGATGTACCTCGGCCAAACACCGACTTGAGATGAGAAATATTGATTTTACACCACTTTGCCAGGCTGACCATTTCGTTGATGGAATTATCTAATTGGTCATCATCTTCATTTCTGATATGACTTGTGATCACCGCATTGTATTTTCCGGCAGTAACGGCGATTGCTGTCAGCTCCGATGAATCGGCATACATTCCAGGTTGGTATTCGAGTCCCATCGACACACCCCAGCACCCTTTTGACAATGCCAAAGAGCACAAGTTGGTAAGAGCATCCAACTGTGAAGAGGTCGCATTTCTGTCGATTCCTATCCCGGATTCTGTCCTTAGGGTACCATGTCCGACAAATGGCAGAATATTTACTCCAGGTTGACTCCTCCGAACATCCGCAAACCACCGATCCATGTCGCTCACGGCGGTGCTGTTACCATCCATTCCCAAGGCTATCGAGGTCACCCCCATGGCAAGAAAATTGACAAATGATGGATTTTGGACCGGGTCACCATGGGCGTGGATATCGATAAAGCCCGGCGCCACCACCCTCCCATCAGCATCAATGATCGCTGTGGCTTCAAGAGCGGCTTCCCTGCTGTCTCCCATCCAGGCAATGCGGTCTTCATCAATAAGGATGTCCAATAGCACGGCACCTTGTCCAAGGCCGTTATCCACAAGACCGTTTTTGATCAATAATGCGCCACGCTGACCCAACAAGATATTTGAAGCAATCATTACAAGTAAAAAGAAAAACCAGGTCCGCCCCCATTTTTCGGACAATCGATTATATGTCATTTTCACTTTTTTCATTCTCCACGAATAATAGGTAGTTCGAAATAACTTCTCATTTATATTTCCTTTCAAATTGGATTGCTCATGACTTCCAAAACAGTGAATTCAAAGGTGCATTTTTAGTAAGATTTCGTCGTTTACTCATCGATCAAAGAATACCGTTTATCGAATCTCTGCTTGGAAAATCGTGAAAATCCTAGGAATGGTCGTGTAAAGTTGTTCTCACTGCTCTGCAGATGCATCTTTGAATCATTGTTCATCAAAAATAAATCCGAAATGAAAACATCCGCTAAGCTCGATCATTACTGCAGACTTTTCCTGGTCATTTTGTCCATTGTCTCTTATCTCGGCATACTTGGTCTGGCACTTATATCCCATTGAGTGTGACCACTAACCGATGCGCATAGCTGTTTATGGGTACTAAAAGCAATAATCCGTTGAGCAGGTTACGCAAAGTTCTTACAGTTAAAGATTTCGTTGCATCAACCATTACTGACGGTGAAGGTCAAAGTATAGATTGATCCCTTGCATCAGATGTTTTTTCATACGTATCCGGTTTTCGGGCTCCTCAGTCCTCGGTTATTCAAAACGAAACACCAATTCCATTTTTCAAATCAACGAGGATCCGCCCGAAACCGGATTTTTTTGTTCAGGTTACCAGGTTGCCAGTAACAAACTCAACCTTTTAAACCAAATCCCCCTACTCCCCCCTGTACTTCTCTGCCATCGCCGCCAGCGCCTTCGCAAAAAATGATCGGTCCATCCAATTACCCTTACGGAAAGTGCCCACAGGGTTTTTAAGGGTTGCGATGTCGTCCATCGGATTGTTTTCAACAAGTATCAAGTCCGCATCGGCCCCTACCGCAACTACACCGTATTTTCCTTCTTCACCAAAAAAACGGGCCACATTTACAGTACCTGATTCGAGGATGGCATCTTTAGGGATGCCCGCATCTATGAGAGATGCGATCTCGTGGTGAATGGAAAAGCCGGGAACATTCATGACCTGTGGCGAGTCGGAGCCCAACAGAAACGGGACACCCTTTTCGTAGAGCGCAAGTAGGATGCGGTTTCTGGCTTGTATGAATTGCTCGTATTTCTCTCTGGAATAGGAAGGTTCGCTGAGCATTCGTGCCTTGCTATTAGTCCATGCATAGCGCGTAGCGGAAGGCAGGTATTTCATTTCTTCAGCGGCCATCATTTTCTCTGCTGGTTCGGGTGAAATCCATCTGGTGAACAGACTTTGTGTCGGCACGAGCCATACCCCGTGTTCTACGGTCATATCGGCCAATTCTTCCATCTTGTCCCAATCCAAATTTTCAGCCACGTTAAATCCGAAAAAGCCTCCCTGGGCGTAGGGGTCGACACCATCTTTAACCAAGCCTTCTATAAAGCCATCGGCATGATCGATGGTCGAAAAGCCAAATCGCAACGCGTTGCGTATACCTACATCTGCAGGAACATGACCAGCATAGGTAATGCCGAGTTCGTTCGATGTACGCACCAGGGATTGCATGGCTTCCATCGGTACGCCAGGATGGATTTTTAGGAAATCGTAACCGGCATTCACTGCCTCAGTAACGGCCTGAATTGCCTTTTCCGAACTGGGAATTGAATTGCCGTTCATCGATGGCGAAGAGGTGTAAACACGCGGCGCTGGGAACAGCCCTTCGTTGGCCTGCTGCCTGAAGGTGATATGATAGGGGTTGCCCAACATACCCCGGATAACTGTCACGCCTTTGGACAAGTAGAGCAACATGGTCTCACGCACATAGGAGTCATCACCTCCCTCAGCCACGGGAATATGCGCGTGCATCTCACTCAATCCGGGTAACAGAAACATGCCGTCCGCATCAATTACAGAGACACCATCCGGGATCTCTAATGTACCAGTCCGTGCAATGGCCTGTATTTTACCATCACGGATCAATACATCCCTGTTTTCAAGAAGCCCCTCGCCGGTCATCGGTAAAATATGTGCATTTGAAATAAAGGCATGTTGCCCTAACAGGCCACCACTTAAAAGACCTGCAATAAAGAGAATCTGGAAGCGAAACATAAGATATTTTTTTTAAGTATGGATGCAATCGCAGAACACCTGAGTCACGTGCCTGCCATGTTGAAGATAAATCATATGCTCTATTGATGTCATCATTTTAGGTGGATTTTGGATTAGGGTCAGGAATTGATCATATTAGATGTCTCTTTGACCATCAAATCAAGCTACGATGAACCTTCCGGGAAAACACCTTTTACAGATTGTCATTATTACCATTTTCGCCACGGCATCGGTGGTGCCTTCCTCGGCCCAAAACGTTGAGAAGGAACACATCGAGCAATTGAAATTCAGGCATATAGGGCCCATTGGAAACCGCATCATTTCCGTGTCGGGGATAGCTGGTGATCCGATGACTTATTACGTCGGGGCCGCCTCGGGCGGAATTTGGAAAACTACCGATGGTGGTTTGAACTGGAAACCCATTTTTGACGACAAGCCAGTTCACGCCATTGGTGCTCTCGCAGTGGCACCCACGGATCCCAAAATAGTGTATGCCGGCACCGGCGAGAGCTTCATTCGATCCAATGTGTCGCTGGGCAATGGAATCTGGAAATCAATGGACGGAGGAGATACCTGGGAGCATATAGGCCTGGAAAAAACGGGGAGAATTTCGAGGATTGCGGTGCACCCGACAAATCCCGACATTGTATATGTCGCAGCCGTTGGCCACGCGTATTCCCCTCAACGAGAGCGTGGCGTTTTTATGACCGAGGATGGAGGAGCCACCTGGTCTCACGTCCTTTTTGTAGACGAAAATACGGGTGCTTCCGATGTAGTTATGGACCCCGACAACCCACGGGTTCTTTTCGCCGGCATGTGGCACCTGGAGTTGAAAACCTGGAATAGGACGAGCGGTGGCCCAGGCAGCGGCATCCACAAGTCGACCGACGGTGGTAAAACCTGGACACGGCTCAAAGGCAACGGTCTTCCTGTAAAGCCCGTTGGCAAAATCGCCCTGGCCATGACACCCGCCATGCCGGACAGGGTTTATGCGCTGATTGAAACGGGTGATGGCGTTCCCTACCAGGGTGAAGATACCGAGTCGGGAGAGCTTTGGCGTTCTGACGACAATGGCAAGACATGGAAGCTCGTGAACTCCAACCGCGACCTGGGTGGGCGGCAAGCTTACTATACGCGTTGCACCGCATCACCTGATAACGGAAATGAAATCTACTTCATGTGGGCGGGATTCAGCAAAAGTATCGATGGCGGTCTGACAGCCACATCGGGAGGCTTTGGTTCACAGCCCAACTGGGATCATCACGAGATGTGGATTGATCCTGAAGATGGTAACAGGATGATTGTGGTGGGAGACGGAGGGCTGTCGATATCACAAAACCGCGGTGAATCATGGTATCGCGTTCAATTGCCGGTAGCACAACTTTATCACGTCACCACCGATAAGAACATACCTTACAACGTACTGACAAACCGTCAGGACGGTCCCGCCATGAAGGGCCCTAGCAGGAGCCGTGTCGGAGGTTTTTTTGGCGCCGGTATGATTCCGACCGGACTGTGGTATGACATTGGTGGAGGCGAAAGCGGTTTTGCCAATGCAGATCCCGAAGATCCCGATATAGTGTGGTCAAGTGCTTCAGGTTTTGGGCCGCTGGGAGGTATTGTAACGAGATTCAACGAGAAAACAAAACAATACCGCCAGGTAGAAGTATGGCCAGAAACACCCGCGGGACACCCGGCTGAAAATCTAAAATACCGCTTCCAGTGGACCTTTCCACTCCAGATCTCTCCCCATGACCACAATACCGTCTACGTGACGAGCCAGTATGTGCACAGGACCACCAATGGAGGCCAGAGCTGGGAGGTAATCAGCCCCGACCTCACGCTGAACGAGAAGAGTAAGCAGGGATTTTCCGGGGGCCTGACAGGTGATAACATTGCAGTCGAATACTTCAATGTCATCTATGCCTTCGACGAATCACCTGTACAACAAGGCGTTCTATGGGCCGGCACCAACGACGGATTGGTACACATCAGCAGGGACAATGGTCTCACCTGGACCAATGTGACTGCCAATATCCCCGATCTCCCCGAATACGGGGTAGTCAGAAACATCGATGCCAGCAAATGGGATCCGGGCAAGGCTTACCTGACCATCGAGTTTCACCAGGTAGGGATCTTCGATCCATACGTTTACAAAACAGACGATTTTGGTGCTTCTTGGAAAAAGATTACCAATGGAATAGATGAAAGTATACTTAGCTACACACGGAATGTCAGGGAAGACCCCGTGCGTCCCGGATTGCTGTATCTCGGGACTGAAAACAAGCTTTATGTTTCTTTTGACGATGGTGAAAACTGGCAATCGCTTATGACCAACCTGCCGGCAACACCCATGTATTGGATCGATATTCCCGAGCATTTCAATGACCTTGTAATCGGAACCTACGGGCGGGGCATATGGATCCTTGACGACATCACACCGTTGCAACAGCTAACACAGGAAGTAATGGACAGTCCTGCACATCTTTTCGAACCCAAACCGGCATACAGGTTTCACGGGGTGGCAGCTACCATGCAATTTTTCCCTGAACCCTCATTTGGTACCGATCCGCCAGCTGGAGCCTCGTTTCACTATTGGTTAAAAGAACCCAGTGACAGCGTTAAAATTCACATCACGAATCCTATGGGCGATACCGTCAAAACCATCAAGAGTGCCGGCAAAAAAGGTATCAACCGTGTATGGTGGAATTTGCTCAAAGATCCCACCACCCAGATCCTCATGCGCACACCTCCGCAATATGCAGACTGGATGCCATTGGACAAGGAAAGGACGCGTAAACCGGCGATCGCACCACTATCCATCCTTTGCCCGCCTGGCACCTATACCATCCATTTCGCCAATGGGGACGATACGAGCCGGCAATCATTGGAGGTCCTGAAAGATCCCCACAGCGAAGGTACGCTTGAAGACATAGAAGAACAGTGGGTGTTAATGCTAAGCATAGGCGAAGACCTGGACGATTTGGCCAAAACCGTCAATGAAATAGAATTAATAAGACGTCAATTGTACGATTTGAAGGACGCGTTGAAAGCCTCTGGTAAGGCCAAAATATTGATACCGCGTATTGACACTGTTCATCGGGAACTCATTGAGTTGGAGGGCAAAATGATACAGCTGAAATACACCGGCACCGGTCAGGATGCGGTCAGGTATCCCTCCATGCTGGCGGAGCGCCTGAGCTATCTTGCCAGCGCAGCTGCCTCCGCTGATTTTCGGCCTACAGACCAGCACGTGGAAGTTTACGAATTGTTGCATGACAGATTTGAACAGTACAGAGAACAATTCGACGATTTCAAGACCGGACCTCTCGTGGAATTGTTAAACTCTCTTGATGAAAATGGTATAGGTCCGATTATCGTAAAATGAGTGCAGCAAACTTTTAGGCAATCGAGCTTTGCTGTATTCGTTGACGTATGAGGAATTAGAAAGAGCCCTATGAACACCTTCTCCTCAGAACCTGGACTGCGCGGATATATGACTCGACAAAAATTTACAATCATCTCCATGAAAAAGACAAAACATACCATGAGGGCATCAACCATTATACTGACTGTATTATCCTTACTTGTGTTGACAATTGCATGGGGTCAGCCGAATGGCAAATTTGAACCGATCGATATTTTCGATATCGAGATGGTCTCTGACCCCCGGATTTCTCCTGATGGCAAGACCATCGTTTATGTCAGGAATTTCAAGGACATTATGAGCGATGGAAACCGGTCCAACCTTTGGATCATAGATACCGACGGGAAAAACCACAAGCCACTCACATCAGGTAATGTCAACAACTATGCTCCAAGATGGTCTCCCGACGGCACCAAACTGGCCTACGTATCCAGTTCGGAAGGAAAACCACAAATTTTTATGAGGTGGATGGAGGATGGCACAACGGCCAAAATTACCAACTTGCTAAGCAGCCCTTCTGCTGTAAAGTGGTCCCCCGATGGGAAATGGCTGGCACTCACCATGGATGTCAAACAAGATCAGTCCTCTTTCAGCGTGATGCCCGCCAAGCCTGAAGGTGCCAACTGGGCGGATCCTCCCATTTACATCGACCATATCCAATACCGGGGGGATGGGCAGGGATACCTTGACCAGGAGTATAGCCAAATATTTTTGCTGTCGGCAGAAGGGGGAACACCGCGACAAGTGACTCACAAACCCTACCACCACTACGGTATCGACTGGGCACCGGATAGTAAGGCCCTGGTATTCGTATCGAACAACCGGCCCAATTGGGAGTTTGATCCTCGCAATTCTGAAATCCACGAGCTCAACCTGGATGATCTGTCCATAAAGACTTTGACTTCGCGTTACGGTCCCGATGGTTCACCAAAAATTTCTCCCGACGGACGTAATATTGCCTACCTGGGATTTGATGATGCGCACCAGGGTTACCAAATAGACCGTCTATATATAATGAATCGGGACGGTTCGAATCCCTACCAATTATGTGCTGACCTGGATAGGGATATAGAGGATATTTCTTGGTCAAAGGATGGCGGACATATCTATTTTCAATACGATAACCACGGCAATACAAATATAGCCCGCACGGATATGAAAGGATCAGTAACTCGTCTTGCTGACAACGTCGGAGGGTTGTCACTCGGCAGACCCTATTCTGGCGGTGCTCATTCAGTTTCGAGCAACGGAAGAGTTGCTTTCACCTACGGGACAACACAAAGGCCTGCCGATTTGGCGATATACAGGGATGGCAATGTACATGTCCTTACCGGGGTAAATGAAGATCTTTTTGCGCACAAGCAATTGGGCGAGGTGGAGGAGATATGGTATAATTCATCCTATGACGGACGGCAAATACAAGGTTGGATCGTCAAGCCACCCGGGTTTGATGCTTCTAAAAAATATCCATTGATGCTGGAGATCCACGGTGGGCCATTTACGAATTATGGCGCCCGTTTTTCGGCTGAAATCCAATTGTTCGCTGCCAAAGGATACGTCGTTTTATATACCAATCCCCGTGGCAGCACGAGTTACGGTGAAGAATTCGGCAATTTGATACATCACAACTATCCCGGAAATGATTACGACGATTTGATGTCCGGTGTCGACGAAGTCATTGCTAAAGGTTACATCGATGAGGACCAGTTGTACGTCACCGGTGGTAGTGGCGGAGGAGTACTTACGAGTTGGATAATCGGAAAAACCAACAGGTTCAGGGCAGCCGTGGTCGCGAAACCTGTAATCAATTGGTATAGTTTCGTGCTGTATTCAGACAATCTCGGATTTTTCCACAAATATTGGTTTCCGGGAAAACCATGGGAACAAACGGAGCACTATATGTCGCGATCTCCCATAAACCTGGTGGGCAATGTATCCACACCAACGATGTTGCTGACGGGAGAGGAAGATTGGCGAACACCTATTTCAGAGTCCGAACAGTATTATGCAGCATTGAAATTGCAGGGAGTGGATTGTGCAATGGTCCGGATACCAGGTGCCAGCCATGGCATAGCTTCCAAGCCAAGCCAGCTGATTGCCAAAGTAAACAGCATCGTTTCATGGTTCGACAAACACAAAAAAGAAAATTCAAAGCCCTAAAAATCATGCATCTTTAGTCACCATCTATATCCTCATTTATGCAATGTTGTTTCCCATATATCCGGTGAGGTCAATTCTGCAAACACATCCAATTATGACGTATAAAATTTGAGAGAGATGATTCCCGCAAATGAAACATTCGGTGGCACCTTTCCTTTTAAAGCGCGTTTCTCGGATGCTCCAGGATTTAAGATGCATTATGTGGACGAAGGTTCCGGAGAAACCATTGTCTGTTTGCATGGCGAACCTACATGGGGCTACCTTTATCGTCAATTCATACCTCCATTATCGAAGAAATACAGGGTGATCGTACCCGATCACATGGGTTTTGGCAAGAGTGAGACACCCCAGGACAGAGAATATACTTTTGCTGCCCATGTAAAAAACTTGTACGACTTCATTGTTGACCTGGACCTGCAGGAGATCACATTTGTAGTTCAGGACTGGGGCGGACCGATAGCTGGCTCCTTAGCATTGAGACACCCTGATTTGGTGAAGAGGTTTTGTCTCATGAATACCATGTTGGGGTTTGGAGGGGCAGTCAGGGACATTCCCCCTTCGGAAAATCCACCACTCTCTCTGGAAGAATCGCCATGGTTCACATGGGTAAGACAAAGTGTGGCATCGGGTATCTATCAGGAAGTAATGTCGAATATGGGTACCAATGTGCTGGGTATCATGAAAAAATTATATTTCGCAAACAGCGGCGCGGTCGATGCGCAATGGATGCGAGCATACTCCATGCCTTTCCCCGATAAAAAATCGGCTGTAGGAGCTGTAGAGTTTCCCCTTGACGTGATCCATGACCGGGTATCCGATTTTGTGATCGAAGGACTTAGATTGGGAAACCTGGATAAGGTGCGTTCAAAACCGGCTATGCTTGCCGAAGGGTTGCAGGACAAGGCCATGCCTCCCGATTTGGTGATGAATGATTTCAAAAGATTATTTCCTGATGGGCCTATGGTCACACTGCCACTTGCAGGCCATTTTTGCCAGGAAGATCAACCCGATGTATTGGTAGCACTCATTGATCAATTCATTCAGATCACCTAAGTGCATCCAAGAGACTTAGTGAAGAACAGGAGTGAGTTGTTCTTTCCTCACCTTGAGTGCTTCCAGGTGCTTTTCTTTAAGAGGTTGCCTATTTTTCTGGGCATAGATGGTATGATAGGAATGGTTTTCGAAAAACCTGATTTGCAAGTCAAGCCATTCTGCGTCATCCATTGATGAACCCATATTCGCCATTTCCTTTCGAAGCCTGTTGCTCACTTCGAAATAGTCCTTTCTACCCAGGTAGTCGAGGTCAGAGTCAGACATTATCGCCTGAAGCAAGTTTGAAGGTTGTACATTCAGGCTCGTGGCCATGATCATTTCTCGCACCTTCCGTATATCACGATCCTGGTACTGATAAGCGGCCATGATCATCGAGGCCATATCCGCACTTGTCATTTCGTGATTTTCAGGCGACACCAGGTATCCATAGTCGTGACATACAGCGGCAATCGTAAGGAGGCCTCTTTCCTTTTGGTCGAGCTGATATACCTCCGCGTAGTGTGAAGCAGTCTCAATAACATCCATAGTATGGCGAACGTCGTGATAAGTATAGCGCGAGGGCAATTTGTGCTTTAACTCAGAAAGCACATATTGGCAGATGTATTTGACGTCGCTGTTAGGTCTTATTTTCATGATTGTTTGAATGACTGCTCTTATACCTATATGACACCATAAACACAATAAGTCACTAAATTAGTTGTGTAAATAACCCGATTTTAACATATGGATATCACTGAAGTAATGAAAGAACTCGAGTCTTTCGGGAATGAACAGACCAAAAAAACGCACATTCGCCATGGCGCCAAGGAACCGCTTTTTGGTGTCAAAGTGGGCGATCTAAAAAAAATCGTAAAAAAAACAAAGAAAAATCACGAGCTATCTCTCAAGCTGTTCGACACCGGGAATTCGGATGCCATGTACCTAGCGGGATTAATCGCGGATGAGAAAAAAATCACCAAAAACGATCTGCAAAGATGGGTCCAGGGAGCAAACTGGTACTATCTGAGCGAATATACAGTACCGTGGATTGCTTCAGAAAGTCCGCATGGGTGGGAATTGGGTCTTCAATGGATAGCCTCTGACGAAGAATCCATTGCCGCCTCCGGATGGTCCACACTGGGCAATTACGTTTCGATTACCGAAGATGCTGAAATTGACCAGGATAAGATCAAGGATCTGTTGGATTACGTGGGGGACAATATTCACGATGCAAAGAACCGTGTCAGGTATGCAATGAATCAATTTGTCATAAGTTGTGGCTGTTACTTGGCAGAGTTGAAAAAACATGCCGAAGCCACCGCCAAGAAAATAGGGAAAGTTTCCGTTAATGTAGGTGATACGGCTTGCAAGGTTCCATTGGCTTCTGAATACATCTCGAAGGTCGGCAAAATGGGGCGCACGGGTAAGAAGCGCAAAATGGCCCGTTGCTGAAGGGGATTCCTATTTCATTTCCTACGATGGTGATTATTTCCGAAATGAGATGATTCCAACGCTTCCGGAACATGATTTCCCCAAGCAAGCAATCAATCACTACCTAGAATACCGACACTTTCGAGGAAAGACTGTATTTCTTGCATCGAACGATAATTCGCGATGCCATCCAATTTCGTCACAGGATCGTCATCTGGGTTGTAGACAATTACATCTATACCACCATGAACAGCTCCCATGACTCCGGGAAGTGTATCTTCCAGAACGAGTGCCCGGTCGGGATTGACCATCATTTCTGCACATGCATGCAGGTACAATTCCGGTGATGGCTTCCAGAAACCTATGTCATAGGCACTGTAAATGTTTGAAGGGTCAAACATCTTCATTATACCGGTGACTTTCAGTGTCACCTCCATTTTACGCCGTGGCCCATTCGAAGCAATGCATTTCTTTACCCGGACCTGCCGTAAAATATCGATTACTCCTGGTACCGCCTCCAGCTCATCGTCAAATAGGGTCAGACACCTTGAGCGGTATTCTTCCTCGAAAGACTCGTGGTCGAAAGGCCCGATATGTTCTTCCATAAAGGCGGTTATGTACATGATGTTTTTACCGGCAAATTCGCGGAGACACTCCTCAGGGGTCATGCTTATTCCTCTTTCGGCCATCATGGTAGAAATCAGGCGGTTGGTCACGGGTTCGCTATCCACCAGGGTGCCGTCACAGTCAAAGATGATCAGATCGTACTTCATCGGAACATTTGTTTTCAAGTATGCGAAGATAGGAAGGGAAAAATCGTTTTATTGGCTTGCCCTCGAAGTTGAAACGATAGCGGAATACTTCGAGGTTTGAGTGGTTTGAGTGGTCATCGGTGAGATCATGGGACTTCTCAGGAGTTGTTGCAGGGATAATTCATAATTCATAATTCATAATTCATAATTCATAATTCATAATTCATAATTCATAATTCATAATTCATAATTTTAAACCTCCTCATTTTTCACTGCATCCCAAAATTATTCTCTCTTTCCCTATCATTACAAGATGGAAATCAATAAGATATTTGAAGGGCTGCAGATTGTGGAATTTGCCAGTGTACTGGCGGGCCCTCTAGTAGGTAGTTTTTTTGCCGAACTGGGTGCCAAGGTCACAAAGATCGAGAATAAGCGTACCGGAGGTGACGTAACCCGTCGTTGGTTGCTGCCTTCAGAAGACAAAGAATATCCTGTCTCAGCATATTACTGCGCGGCGAATTTTGGGAAATCGGTGGTGCTTCTTGATCTCCGTGATCCGAAGGATTACTACGAGGCCATGTCATTGGTGGCTGAGGCCGATGTTGCCGTGCTCAATCTTAAACCCGGTGATGCAGATAAACTTAATTTGGACTACCATACACTTAAAAAAACTCGTCGGGATATCATTTATGCCTGTCTCACGGGCTTCGGATCTGACGACTCCAGACCTGCATTCGATGTCGTATTGCAGGCTGAAACAGGATTCCTTTCCATGACAGGTGAACCGGGAAGAATGCCTGTAAAAATGCCTGTTGCACTGATTGACGTCATCGCCGCACACCATATGAAAGAAGCCATCTTGTGCGCGCTGATCAAGCGAATGAGGACCGGTGAAGGTTCATATATTGAGATCTCCTTGTACGAGGCGGCGCTGGCGTCACTTGCCAACCAGGCTACCAACTGGCTCATGGCGGGGCACATCGCCGGGCCTATGGGTACCCGCCATCCCAACATAGCACCCTACGGAGACCTTTTTACTACCAGTGACGGGAAGCACATCGTGCTGGCAATAGGAACAGACCGCCAATTCATGGAATTGGCCCAACTTCTCGCCATTGATGCCATGGGATTTGAAAAAAATGTAGAGAGGGTCCGCAAAAGGGATCAACTCACCTCAGCTTTAAGTACAGCTATTGGCAAGCATTCCCTTGATCACCTTTCAGGCATATTCGACGATGCAGGCGTCCCCTATGGCCGCATCAGGAATCTTCGCGAAGTGCTCGACGACCCTATGGCAGAAAAAATGAAGCTTTGCGAGACTATTGAAGGCCTGAATACGATTAGGATGAGGACCGCTTTGCTTTAGTAGTTGACTTTGATCAAGACTGAATGAAATCCTGTAAAATGATTGAAGGGCTTCTTCGTACCATGAAAAATCCTTATCTTTCTTAATAAGGACACCATTCATAAGAAGGGCCTGGGAATGAGCCAACTGCATCAGATAAAACGTCTCATCGGCGAAGGTAAGCTGGAAGACAGCCTTCGCATTCTGATCGATTTTGCCCAATCAGCAGAATCGGAATACCTCAATGATTTGTTGGGTCTACAGGCGAATCTGAAAAGGATGACTTCGCGGAACCGCCTGCAAGGACAGTCCATCGACGAACGCGTAGTCGTAGCTGGTGCATTGGAAATTGCCGATGAACTGTTAGGACCAAAAGAGGATAATGACCGACGAGTTGCCGTCGATGCCCCTGAAAAGATCGATGTACAGCTCGACCTGTGCCATGCCGTCATTGCAGGTAAAAAGTCGAGGTATGTACTTATGATGGGCCTATTTCTTGCTGCTCTGCTCGGAGCCCTTGTACTTACACTGACTCAGATGTCCGGCACCACCCAACACCTCGGCTACCTCGGCACTTTTGCTATCGGCGGGATCAATATCCTGCCTGCAAAGGAAATCATCGGACTTTCCACATCGCTTGCACTGATATCGAAACTGAAAGAAAACTCCAATGCTTTCGATAAAGAAGACGTCGAGAAAATCGTCCATGACCTCATTTCAAAAATGTACACATGACACCTAAAAAAGATAAAGAACTGGTTTATCAGATGATCAACCAGATGGAAAAAAGGAAAAAGCGCAATTGGTGGATCACACTTGTTATTGGCATCGTCGTTGGAGCCGCCGTGCTTTTGACGATGTGGTCTGCAGACACCAGCATCGACCGTACAACTAAAAGATACCAGGTCGTCAAAAATGCCAACGATGAACTTATGGAAAGCAATAACACTTTGCAGGCGGAATATGCAAAAAGTATTACCACACTCGAGTCTATCAAAGAAGAAAATCAAAACCTCAACGCGTTAATTTCAGGTGGTCAGGCCCAGGTGAGGGAGGTCAATGAAAAATTGAGGGCACTCAATGATGAAAACATCAGTCTCCAGAACTCCATGGCAGCTATTAACCGCGAGTTGGTTTCGTTACAGCGGATCATCTCCGATAATAGATCTGCCATAGAATCCAACGTAAGCAGGAAGCTCATGACCCAGGTGGAAACCATGCAAAGAGAAGTGCGGATCGACCGGAGGTTTGAAGCGGATTGGCGAAGGCTAAACCAACCCTTGAATAATTTGAACAACAACAATCGACAATGAGTAGTGCCTCCGTAGTGATAGCCGCAAAAATGTCCGAAACACTCGAAAACTATGCCGTCAGTGACGTCGACCATAGAGATGACGCCCTTCATGCTCATAGTTCATCGGGAGGAGCCCCAAAAGAAAATGTCTATTCGGAATCCGAATTCTGGAAAAGCGTACTCAAGAGTCCGGACGAATGGTCAGACAGAATTGTTACACTTCCAATGGGGGCGGTGGTATCCGAATGGGTTGCCCGCGTACCAGGACTGTACTATAAAAAAGGCAGTGACGCATTAAGAAAGGCCAGGAAAGCCGATATAGAATACGAAAACGACGGCTGGGTACACCTGTCACCTCTTGGCAAGTCAAGAAAAGTAATAGGTGGAATCGGTACGTTGAAGTTTCCACCGGACAAAGAAGGCTACCGGATGGTAAGCCTCACCATGAGCACCAATGCTTCGAGCGGTATTCCCGCCCTGGTCCATCCGGATGTTTGGAAGCACCACAAGATGAAGACCGGTTTGAATATAGGTGTCACTAAGGCGACCTGGCGATCGATGCCATCAGAATGGTCTACCAGGTTTGCATCGACAAGAAACATCCCTAAGGCGTGCCTGTTTATTGATCACCCCGATCATGTTCATTCCGATGGAAACGAATCTCCCGTTCGCTTTCACCCTTTTTCCATTATGAAATATGAAAAGGACGGAACCGAAAACTACGACTTCGTCTTTGCCAACATCGACTCCCATAAACCGGGTTCGCGCAACAACGTCAGCATCTTTCTAGGGGAGTACAAATACTTCGAGGGTCGCCACGGAGAATACCTTATCGAACCGGACATCAGCAACCCGCTGATTGGTGATGGCGACATTGTCTGCCAAAGTCCACAGGAGTTGAGAGAAAAAATGTCGGGTTCTAAAGCTTATCTCGACCTGATCCTTCATAGGATACAGGATGTCACCTACAACGACCAGACCCTTGACGAAATCAAAAAGGTAATGGATCAGCATCTCAAAGAAAAAACCATTCAACGCTATGGTACCAATATGGGTCTCAATCCGGCTACCTGGTATATTCAGGGTGCTACGCTCGCTACCAACAACGCGCAATTGCTGGATCGATGCGTTGAGCGCAACCTGGTCGCCAGCCTCGTTGACGAAATCCTTGAAGAATATCCCACCCTGTTTAAAATGTGATTATGCCGGAATTCAGACAATTGAACAAGAAGCTTGCATCACTCTATCCCACCTCTGTTAAGGCACAACGGTTGCTTACCTATGCGGATATTCCCACAGCAACCATCGACTTTACGGGTTCTGCCATCGATATGTGGTACAGCATCCTCATGGAAGTAAAAAAACACGGACCTAAAATGCAGGATTTGCTGCAAGAAGCGCATGAGGAGTACCCACAGGATGAACTGCTCCTGCAGTTTATTAAACAAGAAACGACCGTCCGTGTAAAGGAAAGGCCAGACGCCGGTCAGACCCTCAGCGTCGCTTACGACTTTAGCATCGATGATTTGAAAACACTGGTGGCGAAAGGAAAGATAAAGGAGACATTGGGCAAGCTGGACCTGATCGCGGAAGATCTGAGCAATGACTACCAAAACAACATCATCCAAACACGCGCCCGGCTTTCTGCCCTCGAACGAGACAATGCACAAGGTATCCTCTCCAGGCAGGATTACAATATAGAACTGGCCCAACTTCGCGGCGCTGTGACTTACCTGATCGACCAGATCGAAAGCGAGCAGGAAATACAGAACATCCTGAAGAACATCGGGCCCTCGCTTTCCATCAAGGAAGCCCCTACCAGGTTGAGTGTCGACAAGGCTTCGCTGGAAAAGATCATGGGCGGACGCGACGACATGCAGGAAATCGAATGGCTTACCAAGGCCATCAATGCATCCAAAAGCGTTTGTAAGATCGAACTTACTACCGGTGAAGCTGGT
This sequence comes from Saprospiraceae bacterium, assembly GCA_041628815.1. GTDB lineage: Bacteria > Bacteroidota > Bacteroidia > Chitinophagales > Saprospiraceae > JBFKOL01. The sequence goes on from JBFKOL010000003.1 coordinate 27,783, forward strand.
ACCGGATGGATACTTTACGATCGCTACCTCATGACCAACAATCACGTCATCGGTTCCAAGGAAGATGCCAACAAAGCGCGGGCCGTATTCAACTTTGAAAAGGGCAACGAGGAGGGAGAGACGATGATCTTTTTCAGCCCGAAAGACGGCTTTTATACGGACCCAGGACTCGACTACACCCTGCTGGCTGTTAAAGATGCAGACAAACTAAAGGATTTCGGTTCGCTCCAGGTTGAAACCTTTAATGAGCCTGCCAAAGACCAGCTGGTCAACATCATCCAGCATCCCCACGGCAAAAGTAAAAAGCTGGCGATGCCCGATGAGGTGATCAGCGTTTGGCCCGAGAAAAATTACCTCTTCTACCTGGCCGATACAGAACCCGGCTCAAGCGGTTCTCCCGTGTTCAACCAGGACTGGAAAGTGGTGGCACTGCACCATGCCGGACGGGACAAGGATGGCGGAGGAATGGTGATCAATGCGGCAGGCGACAAACAAGAGGCAAACAGAGGAATATTGATCAAAGCCATTTTGTCGGATCTGGAAAAGAAGAATTTCCGGCCAGGGGATTAAAACTGAGTGAAAGGTAATTTATTATAATCCACATCGCCAAGCCGCTCCTTTAAATCGGTAAAAATTGCCTGTATGAGTACCCCACCTTCGAGCTTCATTCCTTTTGGTGCCAGGGTGCCGTCCGATGGATACTTCATGATGTGGATTCCCACCAACTTGTACTCTTGGTTGAGCAGCGCCCCTCCGGCAGATCCGGCCATGGTATCCATATCATAAATAATCAATGGGTCTTTTATGGCCAAAATACGGGTGGCGGTTCCAATCGCCTTTCGACCCGCCATGGGATGATGAATGATTTGGATCGGATCCCCTTTCATCGGCACAGCATCCAGTGCCAGGTCTATATTGCCCCAGCCCTGTAAGGTTTGGTGAGGATCTTTGATTTTGACAATACAGTAGTACAAATCCTCTGTGCCTTTGGGTCCATCGTAGACCCATATTTCCGTCGTGTCGAGGTAGTACGTCTCAGCGGGTGTTATTTCCATCCCGTCATACCCATAGGTTACGGTGGCATTCTTTGCAGCGGCTGCGTTGCCAATCAAGAAATTTGGGCACAACAGGTATCCTCCTTTCAACAGTATTCCTGTGGCCGCTCCTCCAGTTGGTAGTTTTACGAGTCCAACCGACTTCGACGCCTTCAGGTTGTGGTAATAGTATGTAAGATCTGTGGCTCTTTCTTTCTGCGTTGGGCTTTGTGTTTTCTTTTGTGATGTTTTCTTGCTGACTCTTGGCGACACTTTCGGGGTATCAGCACTTCTTCCTGCATCTGATGTTTTTGACATCGTACGTGATCGCGTGGGCCCCTTTGTAGTCAATATCGGGCTGAGCAAATCGCTCATCTTGTCTAACATTTCCCTGGTGACTTTCGGAATTGCTTTGGGTTTTGACTCTTTCTGGGGAGCCGTTTTTTCTTCTGCAACAGTCTCCTGGCCTTCTTTGGCCCCTATTACGGCCTCTGGTACCGATATGTTCTCGCCACCGGATGCAACGAGTATGACTTCTTCGATCCTTTCGAGCAGCCCACCAACCCTTTCACTTGCCACTGTACGGGCTTGTTTCATCCTAGTGAGATCTTTACTGGTGAATGCCTTTGTATATTCTTGATGGACATTTTGCACACTCTCTTTGAGTACGATTTCTGTCTTGCCCACGATGTCAAGGACAAAGTGAAAGCAATCACCCAGTCCGAAATCTTTGAGGATAGCCATCACCTTGCTTATTTCATCTTTGATCCGTTCAACCGACAATTCTTCCCTGATCTCAAAACTGATCTCCTTGAGTGATTGATCGTGCGGATAATCTGCCAGGGCTGCGTCGACAACTTTTCCGATGGTTTCGTGCTTTTCCAGTTCGCTGAGGATCCCGGCCCACATGTCGGCCACAGAACCGGAAAAGTCAAAGTTCAGTATATTATCAAAAGTACCTGAAAGCAACGTCCGTGCTCTTTTATCGTTCTGATAGAGCCTTGAAAAAGTGGTTCTTAGCTTACTGCGTAGTTCGACGGTTATTGCTCCCATGATTTCAGGATTTCTTGTGATTGTTTTGTTCGGTGAAGAAGTTGCAAAACCCTATAAAGATTGTCATCATGCTCCTTACCTATTCCCCTGGCCCATCCGGTCCGTAGACTTTTTCATCGCCTTCAGACGTCGCCTTATTGAAGCCATAAAGCTTATCCGCTTCTGATTCGTCTTGCAGCACACCGGACATTCCCTCGAGAGAAGGCATGCTTTCCAGGTCTGATGGCAACTCCAGGCCGCTGCGCAGGGGTGTATAGGTAGATGACTGTACCCCCTGGATGACGCGCTCCCAGTCAAAAGCGGGTCCAATGTCCCATTTACCCGCTGGTCGGTAGTTGACATGACTCACGATGCCTTTGAACGACGCTATTTCAGGCAGCGCATGGTATCGCTTGTCTTCAGGAAGAAATTCCCTGGGTATACCGTAGACATCTGTCAAGTATCGAAGAAGTACAATGACACTGTCGTACTGGTCATCGGTAAATTTATCGAAATAGTGTGCTTGCCTGAAGGGAGCCCGCAACTGGGTATAGACGCCTTGATCGTCCTTGTGGCAGTAAATATCTGACCTCCCCGGTTGAGAATAGATGGTGTGCAACAGGTCTCCCTTTTTTTCAAGAATTCCGTAGTTGGTGATTTCAATGCCTATAGTGCGTTGGCTCTGGCGTTTGTTGCCACCTTGGGCACCCGGACCGAGGTGATACGACCAAAGCGCCGAGCTGAACAATTGGAGCAAAGTCCCGTTACGGGCTATCAGGAAAGGAGTCGACACATGGTAATCTTTCTTCATCAGCGTCAGGAGATCTGCCTTGAGATGACCCGCTGTGAAATGAAGTACGATGCGTTCCTTGTCGAACTTCTCGTTGTAATAATAATTCGTATGACCATCCTTTCTCCTGCAGGTGAAGCCACGAAGGTGCTCTTGCCCTTGGCTGAAAGGAACGTCAAACGGAGTTAGTTGAAACGAGGATCCGCTCAATATTGCGGTTTCCGCATTGGCCAATTCGCTGAAGCGCATGGTGCTTTGGTTGATGTCTGAGGAAGTCTCGTGGGCAGCACGTTGTGTTAAGCAGTGTTGTGATGCCTTTTTTCGCCTTTGAACTTGAATATACAAAAATTCCATAATCAACGATTTCTGTGTGCGTCATTTATTTTGAGCCGGTAAACATATTGATGTAGTCTCCACTTTGCGTACGGAATTTTTTTGTTTAGATATTTTTGTCGCTCAGGATGATTTGATAATTGAGAATGAATTAAATAATGAGAATAGGAGGATATTGGGTGCTCTTGTTGAGCATTGCATGGGCTTGCGGTCCTACAGCCAAAAAATATGTCTTTGAACCGGTACCGTGCAGGGCTGGAGACATGCCCGAATACGATGAACGCATCGGCAGCATTGTTGGTTATGACGGTAAGTCATCCCGTGATACGGTGATCGCCCGCATGAAAAAGTTCCGGACGGTTTTCAAGGCATGCCGTTCTATGACCTATGCTGCCAAATTTTATGCCGCCGACGGCATGCTCATCACCGATAACAAAATTCGGATCACTCCTACGGGCAATAGATGGGAGTGGCAGCCCGAAATCCAGGACGAAATCATCATCCAGCATCTTTTCTCCCCAGAGGACGAAGGGAGGGCCGATGCATACAAACTCAACAAATCCTTGGATCATGGCCCGTGGATGAGGAAGACTGTGACCGGTATCATCGAAAACGAAGACGAGATATGGATGCACCCTTTCCGGTCCAACCAGTACAGCTTTACCGAGGTGGCCCCATTCCCCGAAATCAATTTGCCGCTGGAAATCGGTAAGACGTGGACAGGTGGCCTGTCCATTATGGACGGCTGGGGTGACTGGGAGCACACCCGGGGAAGTTTTGCGTATGAAGTTGTATCAAGAGAAGATGTCGAAGTGCCCTACGGAAGGGTACTTAATGCATGGAAAATCCAGTCCACCGCTACGTATCCCTTTGGCACCAGCAAATTGGACTATTGGTTTGACGATGAATTGGGCTTCGTGAAAAAGGAGTATGAGAATTATGGAGGGCAGAGATTAACAATAGTGTTGGAGGAGATAGCAAACCAATAGAAATTTTTGATAAAGCCACGACTTATGGAGTTTTAGACCACCACATTTAGATTTTAGACTCGAGAAATTGTGTTTTCCTGTTTCCCCCGGAATGGAAAACGTTTACTTTTGCAATCGATTTGGCCGCGTAGTTCAATTGGATAGAATATCAGATTTCGGCTCTGAGGGTTGGGGGTTCGAGTCCTCCCGCGGTCACTGATAAAGGGTTACGATCAACGTAACCCTTTTTTATGGTAGTCTATGCTATTAAAAGTTTAAAAGATGGTCGCATTTATGTCGGTATGACCGATAATCTCAGTAGACGTCTGTATCAACATAATTCTGGACAAAATAAATCAACCAAAGGGTTTCGCCCCTGGATCTTAATTTTTACCGAAAACCAACCCAATCGTACTCTTGCAAGAACCAGAGAAAAGTATTTGAAAAGTGGAATAGGTAAAGAGTTCCTCAAGACTCTGTCTGATATGCCTGATGATGGAGCAGTTATTGACTAATTATCAGACCTGCCTGCCGGTAGGCAGGTTTCGGCTCTGAGGGTTGGGGGTTCGAGTCCTCCCGCGGTCACTAAAAACCCTTGTAAGTATTTGATTTACAGGGGTTTTGTTTTTTTTATGTGGCACATTTGTGGCACATCCCCTATTTTTTCTCCTAATCTTCATATAAGGTACTGACTTTGGACTTTATCTTAAAATTTTGGACTGAAAGTACATTAAGTAATCAAAGAGAAAACTTATTTGCAGATTATTTTATAACCTGCCTTCATCCGCAAAACTGAAATAGGCTTCGCTCGTCATTATCAAATGATCTAACAATGTGATTTTGAGAAATTCTCCGGCTTGCTTTATTTCCCTTCTCATTTACATTCCTCTATATCTTCACCATTTTCTCCAATATCGGATAATCCCATCCTTCAATCTCCAAAATATAGAGTCCGGACGGCAAATGGTGTACATCGATCCTCTTTCTCTCAATGCGATCGACATCTGCAAATGAGTGCTGCAATACCATAACCCCGGAACGATCATACAGACGCACCATTAAGGTCCTGGGTCTTGTCAACCTAAGTTTGATGTAAAGTTGGTCTGACATTGGGTTGGGAGCAATTACAATTTCGTTTTCGAGGATGTCCTCCTCGGGAAATGGGATACGCGGCAATTCTGCATAATAGGTCTCCCAAGTTCCGCAATTCATCAGTTGCTTCATATCCTCGAAATGTACCTTGTCAATGCCTTCGATCAATGGACCCACAATCGAATCATTCTCTATGTTCAAATACGAATTAAAACATGCAGGTAAATAATAATGCCAACCATAATTCTCAGGATATCTCCTTGGAGTCATTAAATATTCCTTACCCGGTATCAACCACCCGGTACCTTTCTCGCAGGAGGCAGAAGAGCCGTTGTGTATAAAAATTGTGTCGCCAATAGCTTCATTGCCATGCAACAATTCGATGACTTCCACCAATACGCCTTTGCCAACCTCGATCCTTTCTGCAATCCTTCCCCTCAGGATAAAAAAATGGTCCCGATTATTTTGGGATTGTAAGTTTACGGTCTCCAAATAATTACACAAGGAAGGATACAAGTGACATGTGCAAGCGACTGACTCTGTACTCCATTGTAACAGTACCACTAATACGATCAACCTAAAATTCATGAAGATCGATTTTTTAATAATAACGGATGGGAGTTCTTCTTGGCTGTTTCTCTGACTCGCGCACTCCCTATTATATTTCGTTATCCGTAGCATAATGCTATGGATGAATATCGATTTAAAAATTTCTATTCACGTTCGTTTCTGTCACCGACGCATAACAATCCGAACCGGTCCCATAAGTCCCGACGGCATCAACTCTTCTTCTCCCCGGTAAAACGGCAATGTTGTGAAAGTAACCTTTGACCCGGCATCCATTTTGGCATCGCCGATCAACCGGTTCCCCCAGGTGTTGACGACACGGATCTCGAGTTGATTGGTGCCTTCCCTTATTCCCCTTGTAATATCGACGATGTATGGTTTCTTCCAAGCAACACCCTGTTTAACACCATTGACCCACACCTCGGCGATGACTTGTACGTCTCCTAGAGATACTTCACAGATCGCATTCTGAGTCAATTTATCGATGCTAAATGTGTTTTTATAGGTGCCCACCCCTGAAAAGTATTTGATACCAGGATCTTCACTTTCTGCCCAGGACCCCAGCGTGTCCATAGTAATCGATGCCGGGGCACCACGACCTTCCTGGAAATTAACTTCCCACGGCCCTTTGATTTCTTCGACTAGGGACGGCGTGACGGGTGGAATATGGAAACCACCATTTTCGATCCCTCCTTCAAATACGATGAACGTGGCATCCCACGGACCCATGTTGGTCCATACGATGGTCCTTCCATTTTCTACCCTATACGATACTTCCGATACTTTTCCGTTCACCGGGTCCCAGACCATCGGTTTCTTACCGGAAACCCGGAAACTGATTTCTACCGGAGTGGGCTTTTCACTCCTGTTATTCAGCCAATAGATGTCCCGGTCACCATCTCTCCTGTGCCGAAATAGAATTTTATTATTTGCCCCGCTTATTACTACATCTGGTTGCAACTCCAACGAGGCGACACTGGTCACATTGGGATGCTGCCACACCTCATTGGCTATGCGTTGAAATTCCTGTTGGTCATCTGACAGGCTCGGCGACAGGGTGGGTCGTTTTCCTACAAGCTTGGCGCCGCCAATTACCAGAGTCCTGATCTTTTTCAGAACCGGTAAAGTCATTTGTTCGGCACTTTCATCCAGAATCAAAACCCGGTAGGTGTTCCCACTTGGTGCCAACAATTGACCGTTTTTCACTTCAATTGCTTCGACCAGTGCGGTCGCATTGACAAAATCAAACTCGTATCCCGCCGGTATTTCGGGCAGTTTTTCACGGCAGATCCAGGTGATGTTCGTGTTTTCGCCGTAGTAATAAAGGATGTCCGCTACGTTTCTACCCTGCTGAAGGAGATAACAACTCCTTGAAAGATAATCTATCCAAGGCCGCGCCTGCTCTGCCCAAGTCTCGTGCCGGGTAAAATACTGCCCGAAAGGACCCAGCGAGAATCCTGGCTTTTTATCGTCCAAGGGCTGGTGTACCGAGGTATGGATGACAAAACGGTTTAACCCGGACGCAAGTTCCAGGTCCGCAGTCCTTTTGAGACGTCCCGGATGCTCTTGGAAAGACTTGCCGATTGAAGTCATTGACTCTGCAGCTACGTAAGTCTTACCATAGATATGTGCCACCGATGCCGACTCCCTGATGTCCGCCTCGCTGCGTACCTCTTCATCATTACCACCTGCCAGGCTACCTGGTGTCCACATTGCCGACATGGGTATGTCCGCATTGCGCTTTACGTCCATACCGTCGGCCAGGTAGATCCGCTTGTTCTCGTGCGATTCGGTATAGCGCTGCATTCCGCGTTTGTGCAATTCTTCTCCGATCACATCGTAGTGATTTGCGGCTATCATCTCACCGATCGTTTTCCTGAAGTCCCAGAGGAAGCTTTCGCTGGCTTCCCGGCTTTCAACAACACGCCCGGTGAGCACGGGGATCCAAGGAAGGATTGAATAACCCCTTCTTTGTTCAAATTCCTGGGGAAAATCGTGCGTCCAGTTCATGTGCCCCGCCTCGTAGCTATCGAGGATCACGTAACCCAGGCCTTCAGCACCCATATTCCCACCAGTCGCATCCAGATACATATCAAGGTAGGTATTGATATAGCGCCTCACGGCATCTTCATCCAGTTTGTCCACCTCCAGACCGGTGGCCTCGGGTGAGGCTGGATGATTCTGACGCCCGGTAAGCGAATAGCCCAATCGAATGATCACCCACTCTCCTTCCGGTACTTCCCATGAGAGGGAACCTTCTTCCCGCATCAATTCTGTCAGATCGACCACTTGGCCTTTGTCAATCGCGTTTGTTGCCGGTCCCGAATAGGTGGGAGTATCTTCTGTCCAGGGAGTGAATCCCGCTTTGTCTTCATACTGATCGATGCGGTCGACCGGATACAAAACAAACTCGGCTACATTGACGCCATCGGGATCGCCAGGACCTAAGTTGAACCCGAACATGCTGGCGAATGGATTCGGTTGTGCCGGGAGCGTCTCGTAGGCAATGCGCCAGTATTTTCCGGTATGTGGTTCAAAAGCTACCGTATGATGTGGAACTATCGATCCCGAAACCCTTGCGATGGTTACATATTCCACCCCGTCGTCGCTGACCTGGAGGCTACAATTTTCGGGATTGCCGTTAAACTCGGCAAGGGGCGCCTGACTGGCACCGACAAGTGAAAAAGCCTTGAAGGTCTGCGATTGTTCAAATTCGTACTGTATCCACATAAGTTCTCCGACTTCCTGAGGTGGCAGAAAACTTGTTTTATGCAGGTCACCATCGGTCAGTTGGGATAGATCGAATTCGCCTCCGCTGGAAGACACTGCAGGATTTAGTGCGGACAGATGCGTTTCAGGAGTAGGCAGCTCAAAACCGACGACCAGTGCATCTCGATAAAATTCCGGTCTTTTACCTCCACCACCCCCGGTTAAACCTACCTCCAAAGGAACATGCTGGAATGGACCTGTCGTGGAGGACGGTTTCGGCAATACCCCATTAAACACCTGTCCTCCGGAAACCTTGGTCTCGGTCCATACATATTTCTTCATGCCATCAGCCGGCATGACCCAGGGACCACCGGTCACACTCCACCCGGGAGAACCCGCAATGGTCAGCTCCATTCCTTTGGCCGACGTCAGCTCGGTGGCGTAACGAAAAGCTTCCTTCCACTCCGGAGTCATAAAGACCAGCTTGTTCGGCACGACTTCCGGGGTAAAAAGGTTCGCATCGAAATTATGTACACCTCCAATTCCGACCCGCTCCATCCACGCGAGGTCTTCCTGGATTCCCTCTTTCGTGATGTTTCCATTCATCCAATGCCACCAGACCCTTGGTCTGGCTTCGTTGGGAGGGTTCTTAAAGAGGTCTTTGGAAAGCCCCTGAGTGAAGGAGCCCACTGGAAACAGAAACGAGGTTGCCACGATAATAAATCCAAAGCGTATAAAAGCGTTTTCTGATGTCTTCATACTGTGATTATTACAATATCATAAGGATTGTATTAGAAAGATATTTTTCCAGGTATCCAAGATACGATATGATGCAGTGTGCAATCAAACGGCGTAATCCAAACGATCAGGACCGTATCATTTATGTGAAAGAGGGTGTTCACATTTGATACGGCGATATTTTCTGATCAACTCACTGTTTGTCCCGGGTATCCTATTTCCTCGCAAGCTCCCTCTGAATTACCGGGGTGATGAGCTTCTTCATCAACCAGAATCCGTACTCCGAAGGGTGAACACCATCTTGCGCCACATTCGGATCCATCCCATTGGATGCATTCTTCATGGCACTGTGGTAATTGACAAAGGGTATGCCCTGCTTCGTGGACAAATCCTCCAGGCGCGTGTTGAGCGCTACGATCATTCCCGACCTGTCGCCCAGGGCGCGGTTCCACTCAAATTTGGTAGCGGGCAGCACCGAAGCCAGGATGACCCTGATGTTGTTGGCCCGAGCTATCTCCACCATGGATTGGATGTTGTGCATCGTGAAGTCAGCATCATACGTGCCCGTATTCTCTGCGACATCATTGGTACCGATATGAATGACGACCAAATTTGGTTTCAGATCCACCACATCCTGTCTGAAACGGAGCAGCAGCTGCATGGAGGTCTGGCCACTGATCCCCCTGCCTATATAATCGTTGTCCTTGAAAAAAGCCGGATCGGTATTGACCCACCCCTCGGTGATTGAATTTCCGAGGAAGACCACTCTTTGCTCACCAGGTACTGGCTCCGCCAAAGCCTTGTTTTCTTCTCGGTAACGCGCCAGGTTGGCATAATCGATTTGCATCTGTTTGATGCGTTCTACTTTTCCTTTTTCGACCGCATCTTGTCCATACAGTTTTTCATACTTGTTGGGATACAATTTTTGGAGGTATCCCTGTAGTTTTAGCCAGTCTCCAAATCGCTCGTACCAGCTATCCGTGGGCAAGCCCTGTTCGCGCATGCCAAAACCATGCCCGCCTTTTTCGTAAATGTGCAACTCGGCAGGTTGACCCGCCTCAAACCATTTTCGATAAATGTTCATACTGCAGGGCACCATCTGCAACTGGTCGTCACCTGCCACCGTGATAAATATGGGTGTTTTTTCTTTTGGTATTTCCGAACCGATAATAGCAGGTTCGTAGGCATAGACTGGCGCCACAAAATTGGGGCGATTCTGCTCATTGGCGTTGTAGGCCGCCGACATAGCGAGGGTTCCTCCGGCGGAAAATCCCATGATGCCGATTTTATCCGGTTTGATGTCGAACTCATCTGCACGGTTTCTTACGAATTCCATGGCCGTCAGGGCATCCATCATAGCCAGTGGGACGATGGGTGCATTGGCTTCATCCAGTTGGTTAAAATCCGTCATTTTGGTCATCAATTCCTGGACAGGGTTGTTGGTCAGGCTGTGGGCAAGGCGGTATTTCAACACAAAAGCTGCCACTCCCATAGTGTTTAACCACTCTGCCACCTTCCTACCTTCATCTTCCATACTCAGGATATGAAAGGCACCTCCCGGGGCTATGATGACGGCTGTCCCGGTGGCAAGGTAGTACGGTGGCAGGTAGGCGGTTACCGTGGGCCGGGTGACATTATAGACTATTTCGGCGTTAAAAAGATTGGCAGTGTCCACCGCTTCTTCCCAGGTCCAGCTTTCTGATCCCTCCGGCACACCATCATACAATGGATAGATTTCCTGCCCTGTCAGATAATGAAACAGGAAAAAATAGACAAGACCAATCATCATTCTTTGCAACCAGAAGGTTTTTACAAAAGGATATATCATCTGTTTGTTATTTCTAAGTTTGGAAAATTATGAACCCTCTCCCCAATCCAAATGCGAATCATCGCAGAAGGGTCCGGCAGATGTAAGTTTGCACTTGCACAACTTTACTTTGCCAGACTTTCTAGCTTCGAAAGCGAGAGGTTTGAATTTCGATCCGTGGTGCATGCCATCGCAGAAGGGCTGATTCTTACTACGTCCACATCGGCACCAGAGGTAGGTCTTTGCTTTTTCCAGCATGACAGTTGCCGGTTCTGGGATCGCCGTCCTATACTTTGTGAAGCCTTTTGATATCTCACTTTCCGGATTGCGCGCCGTAACCGCCGGGTAGAAATAAGCCGCTGTCCATTCTTCCTTGGGATCTGTCTGTAGTCCGTAGGAGGCGGGAAAACGATGGGTGTATAACGCGGTGCCAAACAACTGATCCCAGATCGAAAACATATTCCCGTAATTGCCATTAGGATCACTTACTCCGTCCGCCATCGATTTGCCGTGATGTGCGTGGTGAAACGCAGGTGTAATGATTACGCGTTCCAAAAAGTAGGCCAATGGAGCTAAGAGCCTTGACCGGTATAGTGGTGCATCCCACTTCACGGTACTGTGAGAGCCAATGATGACCAATTGCTTAAGGATAAGTCCAAGCGCGACAGCCTTACCCAAACCGGCAAATAGACAAAAGCCCACCCACCAGATATTCGGCATTAAGACGTAATACAACCCTGCATTGCGGTAGGACACAAAGAATCCCATTTCTTCAGCCTGGTGGTGTGGCCGGTGCAGCTTCCAGAGAAACTCATACTCATGGGCCGACCGATGGTACCAGTATTGCAAAACATCGTCTATGAGCAGATAAAACACCAATCCCATCCACAGGTTCCACCCCATCCACATCCCGACCGCCTTGGGTGCCGTGAGTCCCGCCACAAATGCCATAAACAAGACAATCGCTGGTTTGATAACGATCGATAACGCAAAGAAACCGCCTGCCTCTTGTATCCAGTCGCTGAAAGTGCGCTGTGTCCGGTGGAAGTAGCCCGCCAGCGTTTCCATCAGGGCAAAAAATACGAGTATACCAATTACCAGATAGGAATCTATACTGGGTATCTCGAGTAGGTCATTGATCATGAGATGAAAATAATTCAGAATTATGAATTTACAATTTTGAGTGAGGTATTGGGTTGCGGGTTGCCGGGTTGCCGGGTTGCCGGATTGCCGGGTTGCCGGGTTGCCGGGTTGCCGGGTTGCCGGATTGCCGGGTTGCCGGGTTGCCGGGTTGCCCAAGTACATAACTTTTTCCTATCTTATGAACATATTAAAACAATTATATAGCATGGATGCATCCAGTCTTATTGCTTTTCTTCTAATTGGTGCCATAGCTGGTTGGCTTGCCGGATTAATCATGCGCGGTGGTGGCTTTGGCCTACTGGGTAATATCATTTTGGGCGTGATCGGCGCCTTTGTCGGCGGATGGTTGAAAAGCCAATTCGACCTGCCCCTCGGCAGTGGCCTTATCGGCTCTATTTTGACCTCGATGATCGGTGCCGTCGTAATACTTTTTATTGCCGGGCTTTTCAAGAGGTAGGTAGAAAAAGTTATCAAACCCAAGGACCCAGGGGCAAAAAAACAAGTCTGCCTGGTTTTCGGTCAGGTACGGATAACCCTAAACAGTCGATTCGTTGCTGTGACCTGTCGGCATGAATAAATCCTATCTCTACCGGAAAACCGACGCAGAGTGATCCTTCTGGGGTCAGATGGCAGATTGGACAAAGTTTCTGCATTCATTTCCGCAATGCAGCAGATTTTTCCGACTTGGATATGCTCTTGGACGCTCCGATTTGTCCTCAGTAGTAATGCGAAGGTGAACATTGTGCATGTGCCATAATTATCCATTTAAGGCTTCCAGTACTCTTTCGGGTGTAAACGGCAGGTGCCTCAATCTTTTTCCGGTCAAAGCCAGGAAAGCATTGGCAATGCAGCAGGCCACAAGCGGTGTGCCGCTTTCCCCTACTCCTTGCGGAGGACCATCGGAAGCAATGATGGAGGTTTCAATCGATTCCGGAGCATCTTCCATTCTCAACAACTGGTAGTCGTGGTAATTGGATTGTACGGCACGTCCATCCACGATGTCGAGCTTTTCTTTGAGCACACTGCTCATACCCATAACAATACCGCCTTCCACCTGTGCGCGGACATTATCGGGTTGTATGACGATTCCTGCATCATGGGCTGACCAGAAGCGATGTACTTTGATCTTACCGGAGTTCCGATCAACAGAAATCTCACATACACCCGAACTCAAAGTACCGCTCCTCTCGAGAAATGCCATTCCTTTAGCCCTTCCTTCCTGTGAAGGATCATTCCAACCCGAAATACGGACCACCTCTTCCAGTGTGGCCAATGCCCTGGGAGACTTGTTCATAAGCCTCCTTCGCAGCACTGCCGGATCGATGCCCTCGCCACGCGCCACTTCGTCAATAAGGCATTCTATGGCAAACTTGTTCGGACCATGACCCACAGCGCGCCAGTGCTTCAGCCTCACTCCATGAGGAACGATGCGCAGTTCGGCGTACTGGTTGGGTATGTCGTAGTACTCGTTTCTTATGCCACTTGCGATAAGGTTGTCTCCATCACCAACCAAGATATGCGAAAAAGCAGTGATCTGGCCTTGCCCATTTACAGCTGCCTCGACGCGTTGCAGGGACATGGGTCTGTATGCGCCATAGGTGAGGTCGTCCTCACGCGTCCACATGAGCTTGACGGGTCTTGGAGCCACCTCTTTAGCCAACAACGCTCCTTCCGTCACAAAATCTGTCATGCTGCGACGACCGAATCCGCCGCCGAGGTACTGCATGTGAATCTTTACATTCTCGGGCGCTATACCAAGCGCTGCAGGCACACCCAATTTGGAATCGAAACCTTGCTGAGTACCTACCCATACTTCCGCATGCTGGCCATCTTCCGTCACCTGAACCACGGAGTTCAGCGGCTCCATCTGGGCATGGCAGACATAGTCGTTTTTAAAATCCCCTTTGTAAATTTTACTCGCTCCACGGATTACCCTGCGCGCATTGCCTTCCTCGGTCACTGCCCTTCCTCGCGGGCCTTTATTCATGATGGCGGAGTATTCTTCATAAGCCCGCTCTGAATCAAAACCGCTCATTTCTGCTTCACTCCATTCGATCTGGGAAGCTTTTCTTGCCGCCAGTGCTTGTTCTATTTTTTCTGCAATGAAACCTATACCATGACCGAGCTCCGCTATGCTGATAATACCTGCCATAGCCTCCACGTCAGTTTTGTTGGTCAGTGTTGGTTTAGCGCCGTGTACTCGGCCCCGTTCGATGACTGCATACAACATTCCAGGAAGGCGTACATCGATCGCAAATTGGGCTTGCCCATTCACCTTTCCAGCTATATCTGTTCGTGGCTGATCCTTTCCTATGAGCCTGAAATCGACCGGGTCTTTAAGCCCACCCTCCTTAAAATCCGGTAATTCAGCAGGCATGGAGATGTGTGACACGAGATCACCATAAGAAATGCTGCGTCCGGAAGAATTGTGAATGATCTTACTTGGAGCAGAAGTGACTTCTTTTAAGGGCACTTCCCATAATTCGGCTGCACTATACCTGAGTACATAGCGCACCTGAGCTCCGGCCCTGCGTAGCAGGTTAAAATAACCTTTGGTGACCCGGCTACCGGCAGACAACATGATGCGCCTGTTGGGTCCCCAGCCTTCCGATCCGTAAATATCGGATTCCTGGGGTGAGAATTCCACGCGGACATCGTCCCAATCGGCGTCCATCTCTTCGGCGAAAATGACGGGCAACGAGGTCATCGACCCCTGGCCCATTTCTGCTGCGGGATTGAGGATCGTAATGATTCCGTCACTTGTAAGACGAACCCAGGCACCAATGGATTCGCTGATCAGCGCTTTATTGATTGCGGCCGTATCCGTGCAGGAAAAAAGCTGTGGCACAAGTCCTGTCGCCCCAATTACTAAAGAAATGCCAGCTGTTTGTTTTATAAAGGTCCGCCTGGTAAGATTTGGCGTGGATGTGGAAGAATCAGTCTTCATGGAAAATCGAATTGAATAAATGAATATCAGTCATCACCCGCCGCAAGATCCCCACGGGCTGCCATATCAATGGCTTCGATGATACGTAAATAAGTGCCGCACCTGCAGAGATTGCCATTCATATGGGTCACAATCTCTTCTCGCGAAGGGTTGGGATTTTCATGCAGCAATGCCGCGGCCTGCATAATTTGACCCGACTGGCAATAGCCGCACTGAGGTACCTGAGCCTTTATCCACGCACGCTGCAAAGGATGACTGTTATCGGTTGACAATCCTTCTATGGTGGTTATTTTTTGACCAGGTCTTATGCTTGCCGCTGTAAGCATACATGCCCTGACAGGCGATCCGTCGAGGTGAACGGTACACGACCCACACTGGGCTATACCGCAACCATATTTGGTGCCCGTAAGCCCCAATTGCTCACGGAGAATCCACAGTAAGATTTCATTTTCGTCAGCCTCGACGGTGGTTTTTTTGCCATTGATGGTCCATTGAAATTGTGCCATATGAAAATGAACTTAAATTTGTGATCAACGATCGGTGTAAGACAGTTGGAAATTACTAAAAAAAAACAGCATTTACATCGGATCTGTCTTAGTCTCGTGTCGTAATCAATCAAAATTTCCTGACAATACATGTGCCGTTCCTTCAGAATGAATCCTTATTTTGGCACACTTTTGATAACACCTTGTTATTACCCCTTATCCATGACGCTGAGTCTTTTCCGCAAAATCTTTATCCACATTTTATGGCTGACTTCTGTACCCCTTGGTATATTTTCCCAGGATGTGGGACCAGAGGTGCGTTTCAGATCGGGTTCAAAGACCTATGAAAGAAACATTGATCACTTTGTCAAAAGCCCTGCCATAACTCCTGGTGAATGGCACGAGAACATCCTGCACAGATACATCCAGTTTGAACAAATTCCCGACCAGAATCAACAGAATAGACTGGAGCAGGCAGGCATCCGCCTCGTAGAATACATACCCCACAACACCTATCTCGTCGCATTGAAACGAGGTTACTCCACATCAGCCCTGGTCGAAACCAAGGCATGGTCGGTAATCACACCAGAGAAGCGTCATAAAATGGACCATCGGCTAGTTACGGGTCAGGTGCCGGAATGGGCAAGATTGGAAGGCCTCTATCGCGTCGCTATTATACCCTATGACCATGTTTCCAGCGAAAGTTTCCGAAACCTGATCATAAATCTCGGATTCCAGGTCGATAAAGCGTCCTATCAATATCCTTATTACTACACCATTCTATCTCTGGACAATATTGACAGATTGGCAGCACTACCGTGGGTAAGGTACATAGAGTTGGGACCAGTTCCCGCCATTCCGGAAGATATTCGGGGTAGAACACTTCAA
>JBFKOL010000004.1:0-40772 GCA_041628815.1 Saprospiraceae bacterium
GGGCTTTAGAATGATTGACTGAACATCGCGATGATCAGTATTGGATACCGAACCAATTTCCTCATAAAACTGACTCCATGCCTGTCGCTCGCCAGAGGGAGGTGAACGAAATTCCACCCTCGAATTACCCCTCGAAATCTCTGATGTTTCGCTTATTTGATGAAGTGATGTAGTCTCAAAGTCAATGCTTGGCGCTACGCTGTATTTACCGAGGGCATGCCTTACAGCTACCCTGACCAGGTTATAGATGAGCCGTTCGTTCTCAAATTTAATTTCCTGTTTGGTCGGATGTATGTTCACATCTATCATCCCAGGGTCCACTTCGAGAAGTAACACATAGAATGGAAAATGGTTGGATGGGATGATATTTTCGTAGGCTATTTTAACCGCGTGATTCAGGTAGTTGCTTTTGATAAATCTATTGTTTACAAAAATATACTGGTCTCCACGCGTTTTTTTAAACAACTCAGGCTTGCCGGTAAATCCGGTGATTTTCACAAAATCTGTTTCTTCATGAACCGGGACAATTTTTTCATTGGTCGTCTTTCCAAAATATTTTGCGAGCCGTTGACGTAAATTGCCTGTTCCAAAGTGGTATAATTCATTTCCATTATGGTGAACCGTAAAATGTACTTCTGGATTGGGTAAAGCGATGCGCGCAAACTCTTCCAAAATGTGTTTAAGTTCTACCGGATCGCTCTTCAAAAACTTCCGTCTTGCAGGCACATTGAAGAAAAGGTTCTTGACGGTGAAAGAGGCTCCTTCAACAGCTTGAACAGGGTCGTGCTTTTTAACTTTACTGCCTTCGATTACGAGATGAGTGCCGAGGGTAGCGCCTGTTTGCTTCGTTTTCAACTCAACATGCGCAACGGCGGCAATAGATGCCAATGCTTCACCGCGAAACCCAAAAGACTGTATCTGAAAAAGATCGTCTGATTTGGAAATCTTAGAGGTCGCATGACGTTCGAAACACATTCGCGCATCCACATCTGACATGCCTTTCCCATCATCCACTACCTGAATCATTGACTTGCCACTGTCTTTCAGTATAAGTTGAATCTTACTAGCTCCGGCATCCAGTGCATTTTCGAGCAACTCTTTTACCACCGAGGCGGGTCGCTGGATGACTTCACCCGCGGCTATCTGATTGGCAAGCGAATCTGGAAGCAGATGAATGATATTACCCATAAGTGAATGAAACTGAAGAGAAATTGGTGGTGTCATGGTGAAACACACCAAGAAAACCTGTTTTCCTTAAAAACGATGCAATATGGGGCATTTAATCGAAGGTGGCAATGATCCTTGGCAAGTATTCGGTCAAGAAAAAAATCGTGATAATGATAAGTGCCGCTAAGGTAATCAAGAGTATCCTGTTAGATCTTCTGTTGGCGGCACGGGTATAATCATTTTTCACGCCGTATTTTCGCCTGAAACCCCCGCGAATCCTTTCTTTGGCCAACTCTGAAGAACTGGATTCAGCCTTGTACATTTTCAGGCGGCCCTCCAAAGCTTCCTTATCCGGATCGTAGTAACGGGGATTGTATTCGAATTGCCTGTTCTTTATCCGCTTACCAAAATTAATGAAACCCATATGACCGCGACGGCGTTATAGCCAGTATATTTGACCCCTTAAAGATATGACAAAGTTATCGATCAAATCCCGATGACAGTTCAACCCTTTATAGTCCGATGAGCGAGATCATTAAGCACGAATGCGGGCTGGCCCTGGTGAGATTGTTGAAACCCCTCGATTTCTACCACAAAAAATACGGTACAGCCCTTTACGGCCTCAATAAACTCCAGATCCTGATGCAAAAGCAACGCAACAGGGGCCAGGACGGAGCAGGCATAGCCACTATAAAGCTGGACGCAGTCCCGGGAGAAAGGTATATAAGCCGGAGACGAAGCAACAGTCCTCAATACCTCAAAGACCTTTTTGATGGAGCCTTTGCTCATTTTGCAGGATGCACGAACGAACAACTCAATGATCCCGTATGGTTAAAAGCAAACAAACCCTATACAGGTGAGCTGCTGATCGGGCATCTCAGGTATGGTACGCATGGGCCCAACATTATTGAAACAGTCCATCCGTTTTTAAGATCCAACAATTGGATCAGCAGGAACCTGGTCCTTGCCGGAAACTTCAACCTGACAAATGTGGATGAACTGTTCCAGGAGTTGATAGAACTTGGTCAGTATCCTAAAGAAAGATCAGACACCGTCACTGTTCTCGAGAAAATCGGTCATTTTCTGGACGATGAGGTCGAGCGCCTTTATGGTTGGTTCAAAGCGGAAGGATTCGACATTGAAACCATAAATGAGTTGATTGCAGAGCACCTCGATGTCCAGAGACTGTTGCAACGGGCATGTCGCAAATTTGACGGAGGATATGTGATGGCAGGCATGATCGGCCATGGTGATGCGTTCGTTCTGAGAGATCCCTCCGGCATTCGTCCTGCCTTCTATTATCACGATGAAGAGGTCGTCGTTATGGCGTCGGAGCGCCCGGCTATTCAGACAGCCTTCAACACCCATGTCCATTCAATCAAAGAATTGAAAAGAGGGCATGTGCTGATCGTAAAAAGAAAAGGCAACGTTTCGGAAGTGCAGTACAAGGACTTGCGAGAACGCAAAGCTTGTTCTTTCGAGCGCATTTATTTCTCGCGCGGCACGGACAAGGATATCTACCATGAGCGAAAAAAGCTTGGAAGGCTGCTCGTAGACCAGGTACTCGACGAAGTGAATCACAATTTCAAGAAGACCATATTTTCATTTATACCCAATACGGCTGAGGTTGCCTTTTTCGGCTTTGTAGAAGCTTTACACGAACGCCTGAATGATATAAAAACCAGGCGAATCATCGAGGGCGGCCGCCAACTAAGTGCAAAAGAAGTAAAGGATATCTTGTCCTTATCTCCAAGAATAGAAAAGCTGGCTGTAAAGGATGAAAAATTAAGAACCTTTATTGCAGATGACATTATGCGGGGTGAGATGATGTCACACGTTTATGACGTGACCTACGGAATAGTACATGACCACGAGGATACCGTTGTCGTAATCGATGACTCAATCGTCCGAGGCACAACCCTCCGCGACAGCATTATTGAAATAATAAGCAGGCTGAAACCTAAGAAAATCATCATTGTTTCATCAGCCCCCCAGATTCGATACCCCGATTGCTATGGAATCGATATGTCCAAAATGGGAAAATTTGCCGCTTTTCAGGCGCTTGTCAGTTTATTGAAAGAGGATGGTCGCGAAAATCTGTTGACGGAAACTTACCACAGAGCTAAAGAACTTGATAAAGAAGGCAAAGGTGATACCTGCAATCTGATAAAATCCCTATACGACCTCTATGAATACGAAAAAATTACAGACCGTATAGCCACCATTCTAACACCGGACTGGGTAGAATGCGATGTGAAAATCATCTATCAGTCCATTGAATCGCTTCACGAAGCATGCCCTGATAACAATGGAGACTGGTACTTTTCGGGGATATATCCCACACCAGGAGGTAATCGTGTCGTTAACAGGGCGTTTATTAATTACATGGAGAATAAAAATGAAAGAGCTTATTAGCGCGTTATTCTGCCATCGAAGCTTATTAAACCACTTTACCAATTGAAACAAAAATGAATCGAACCATTCTTGCCGCGGCCAACCTTTTGATCCTGGTGGCGGTGTATTTCGCAATAGCCGCCATCTATCAGTCGTGTGGCAAATCGAAGGAGACCGAGGAAATGACTACAGGGGAAAAAGCCGTTCAGGTTGCTGACACATACACGGAAGAATCCTATTTTGAAGACGACGAAACTGCTGGAGAGGAGGGAAATACTGAATCATCAGATGTGGACCGGGAAACAACCGGATTGAACTCTTCCAAGATCGAAGAAACCACTGTATCCCAACCCCCTCAAAGGCCTGTCAGCACCGCGTCGGCAACGGGCAACTACCTGGTCGTGGCGGGCAATTATCTTGTCAAATCAAATGCGGATGCAATGGTAGCCAGGCTGAAACAAGCAGGATATGCAAATTCCAGTCACTCCGTTTTCGATCTCTCCCAATATTATACCGTAATTGCCGGAAGATACAACAGCAGGATCGACGCCAATACAACATCGGAACAACTGAAAAAAATCGGAATCGACAATTATATCTTAACAAAAAAGTGATCCCCAAAGCTATACCGTTAAACAATGGTTAAATAGATTGAAATTTGATTCAATCGCTTCAGGCTCCCGTTATTAGCAATGAAATTACCAACAAACAAAATCAGATGAACTTGAAAAGAGCACTACTCTCGATCTCCGCAACAATGCTTTTTTTATCATTTCTTAGCGCTCAAAAAATTGCCGTGATCGACGTAAATGGAGTCTTGGCAGAACTTCCCGAATACCAGGCTGCGCAGGCACAATTGGACAAATTGGCCGCCGATTGGAATCAGGAAATTGCCCAGGAATACGACAAAATCAAAAGCCTTTACAACAAGTATCAGGCTGAGCAAGTAATCCTCAGCGATGAAGTAAGAGCTCAGCGAGAAGAAGAAATCATGTTAAAAGAGAAGGAAGTTCGCGACTTGCAAAGAAGAAAGTTTGGTGCAGAGGGAGAGCTCTTTCTTAAGAGACGCGAAATAGTCAACCCCATTCAAGAAAAGGTATTTGCGGCCATAGAAACATTCGCCGTAGACCGCGGATATGACCTTATTCTGGACAAAGCAGGGTCGGCTGGCGTTCTCTATGCAGGTGAGAATTACGATGTCACAGACCTGATCAAGCGCAGGTTGGGTATACGATAATTCTTATATCTTTGCGACCCCCAAATTGACGATGTAATACGACAACTCATAATTTCATAATCATGAAAAAATATTTACGCTTTCTACTATTTGGCATTTGCCTAATAACAACTGTAGCGGTTAGTGCTCAAAAATTTGGTTACATCAATTCTCAGGAACTTATCCAGCAGATTCCAGAGGTCAAGGAAGCAAATGCAGAACTTGAAACGGTAAAAGCCCAATACGAAAAACAGGGCCAGGACCGGATTGCGGCACTTCAGACAAAATACCAGGCCCTGGAGAGAAAACAAGCCCAGGGGGATATCTCTCCAAAACAGCTCGAGATTGAGGCACAGGCTTTAAAAAATGAAGAAATGGAAATCGCTAAGTTCCAACAGGATCTGAACCAGAAATTGATGCAGAAAAGCGAAACTTTGCTAAAACCAATCAGGGATAAGATTCAAACTGCCATCAAGGAGGTGGCTCTTGAAAACGGTTATACGTATGTCTTTGACTGGAGTATGGGCATACTGCTTTATGCCGATGAATCGACAGATGTAAGCAGCCTGGTAAAAGCGAAACTGGGGATTTAACGATTTTATAATTCCCCCCAACAAAGGACTTAAGGAAAAACGGGCTGGCACTACAACGTGCTGGCCCGTTTTTTACCAAACCTTTTTTACCTCCGGATTTGTAACCCAACGACTCCACTTCTTATTATAGGTGTGTACTTTACGAACAGGACCGCTCTTGTCGACGACCTCGTAACCGTTATTGACCCACTCGAAAATACTGCCGTAAAGATTCCTGACATTGGTGAATCCCATCTCTTCAAGTCGATTGCCTATCTTTTCACTACGGTAACCAACTGAACAATACACGACCAGCGATGAGTCCTTAGGTAAATGAACCACGGCCTCCTCGTCGAACTTTTTATAACCGATGTGAATGGCGTTGGGAATGTGACTCACGTTGTATTCTTCTTCTTCACGCGCATCGAGAAAAATCACAGCACCAAACTTTGTATGAGCTTCTTTTACGTCAATCTGCGGTATATCAAAAGTCAACAACTCTTTAAGCCGCTTATCAAAACTCTTGTCAGCGACTGCTTGCCCCACCAAAGAAACATCCACGAAAAAGATCAAGATGAATATGAGAAATGATGCGGACCAGTTTTTCATATCATCCCGGGTATTCTGGCAACTTTTGAGGTCCGTCACCGACACGGTCATGGATGACATGTCCTGTTTCCGTATGCCTCAATAGTTCATCATTGAGAAATTGGCGAATTTCCGGCTGACTAGAAGACGGATACAAAAGGTGTACATTAGGACCCGCATCCAAGGTAAAAAAGACGGGTGTGCCAGTATCCCTTCTGAACGCTCTGACCTTTTCGATGATGGCAACAGTGTTGGGGCGCATCAACATATAGGACGGGGTGGAGCACATCATCAACGCGTGGAGGGTCAAAGCCTCATTTTCGGTGATTGTGCCAAACTTCTCAAGATCAACAGTCCTCAGGGCACTTTCCAGTTCCTTCATATTCGATCGCGCCTGGGCATACCTGCTTTCCGCAAACCAATTGGATTCCATCAATCGATGACCGGCACTCGATGAAACCGACTTTTCATCACTGCTGACTATGATGATATCATCCCTGAAATCTTTGAAGACAGGATCAAGATCTTCAAAAGGCACAGCCCACTCATCGGAAGTTGGTCCGCCGGGATCATCCGTATGACCCCATATGGTTGCTTTCGGGTAAACAGACCTGCAGGCACTCCCACTGCCGAGCCGGGCGATAAATGACGCTTTTTTATAAAAATCCTTGTTGGAAGGCAACTCGAAAATGATGCGTTCCATATCACAGATGCACAAAGCCAGGGCACTCATTGCTGATGCCGAAGAAGCAATGCCCGAAGAATGAGGAAAAGAATTATGACTTTTGATTCTAAGCGACAGATCCTTCAGGAAAGGAAAAAATTCCAGGATAGAAGAAAGGTACCCTTCGATTCTTTTCCCAAAATGTTGGTTGGGTGTACCTTCAAAAAGAAAATTTATCCATTCACTGTCCTTTTTCCTGTTTTCAAAAACAACCGAAGTAATGGTGTGGGCGGCCTGTAGAGTGAAACTCAATGATGGGTTGCGTGGGATCTGAACAGGTTTTTTCCCCCAGTACTTAACAATAGCAATGTTGGATGGAGACTTCCAAATAACTTCTCCTTTTACACTTTTGCCAGGCTCTAGATGATTTAAAGAATCCGTGTACACGATAAAAGACAATTACTTTTCTGCAATAGTATGAGAAATATCAAAATCCTGTAAAACGATATCAAGAATAGGGTTGTCTCCTTCGTTGTAACCATCTTTTAGCCTGTAGCCGTACAGTTTGCTGAATTGATTCCAATAAAAGGCTTTCCACTTTCCACGTGTTTGTTTAACAAGGTCAAACATGGGCTGCTCCAGTTCCTTTTCTATCATTTTAATCATGATTTTTCCTTGGGTCTTGGATAACTTGGAAAGTGGTTGCTCAAATTCCTTTTCGAGTTCTTCAGAAAGTTTTTTCAGATATTTTTTTCTCTTTCGCTTCTTCATCGTCTGGGTGACGTATTCGGCTTCTCTGAAAATTCTTATGGCTTCTTTGGCATAGGGATACACCAGAGCAGCGTAGCGCTTGTACTTTAAATATTTCAGATACTCATCGGTGTTTGCGAATTTGCGCGGGGAAGAAATGCTTATGGTCGAAATGCCCGCAAGTATAAGAGTATCTCCTTCGTCGTCTATGACCTGGTAGTATTTCGTTTTGAGGTTTTGATTGGATAGTGAGTCGTCTAAAATCTGGACGCTCTGGATACGGTGAAGTACAGTATCAGATTGTACAATGCCCTGTGAGTGTGTTTTCGCAATGAAAAGCACCGATAAGAAAACAACCAGAGCCCTGGCAATCGCGTATTTCATCATGAGTTGAGATGTGAATAACGATTTGAATTCATAAAAATTGAAGATAATCCTAAATCCTTACCACATATCTTTGTTTCGCTATGGTCCATTTTTTTCGGGTTATCTCATACTTGTTACATCCACTCGCAATCAACATGGCTCTCATGTTATCATTTTTGGTTTTCAATCCTTATTCCTTTTTGTTTCAAGATGAAAAAGATAAAGGAGTATTTGTGATCATGGCTGTGGCTATTGTATTTGTAATCCCTCTTGTTGTGGTGGCAGTCATGAAGGGAATTGGTTTGATATCGTCATTCCGGATGATGGATAAAAAGGAACGAATCGGCCCCCTTATTGCCATCATGACCTGCTACATATGGTTTTTTATCAATCTTTATAACAATCCAGTATATCCGGATGAGCTTTCTATACTTGCCCTGGGCAGTTGTCTTGCAGTGGGAATGGGATTTTTTATAAACAATTTCAGTAAGATCAGTTTACACGCCATCGGTGCCGGCGGATTGGTCTGTGGGCTGTATTTGTCATTTTCAAGTTTCGAGCTGACGGAGTTTAAAGTGACCTTTCCATTGCTGGGATCGTTTTGGATCTCCTCCTTGTTTGTATTAATTCTATCCGTTTTGATTGCAGGAGCTATAGGCACTGCAAGGCTTTATCTCAATGCTCATCGCAGCAGAGACGTGTTTGGGGGATATCTGGTTGGTATATTTGCATTTTTAATGGCGAACAGCTTTTTATAAAGTTCAATAAAACCATGGAAGAAATACGTCAGTTGGTTGAAGAGGCCTGGGAGAATAAGACATTGCTCAAAGAAGAAAAATATACAAAGGCCATCCAAAAAGTATTGTATTGGCTCGATAGGGGAGAGATCAGAGTCGCTGAGCCACATGGCAATGACTGGAAGGTCAATGAATGGATAAAGAAGGCAGTTGTCATGTATTTTCCGTTGCAAAAAATGGAAACCTATGAAGTCGGCCCCCTGGAGTTTCATGATAAAATTCCTTTGAAAAAAGACTATGCCTCACTGGGTGTCAGGGTAGTGCCTCATGCCATAGCTCGCTATGGTGCGTTTCTCGAAAGAGGAGTCATCATGATGCCAAGTTACGTGAACCTGGGTGCATGGGTTGGGTCCGGGACTATGGTCGACACGTGGGCCACCGTAGGGTCATGCGCCCAAATCGGCCGCAATGTACACTTGTCGGGAGGGGTCGGCATAGGAGGAGTCCTTGAACCACCTCAGGCAGCACCGACGATTATCGAGGACAACTGTTTCATTGGTTCGCGCTCAATCGTTGTAGAAGGGGTGAGAGTTGAAAAAGAAGCTGTCTTGGGAGCCAATGTGGTTCTGACCAAATCCACCCGTATTATAGATGTAACCAATGCCGATCCGTTAACCTATAAAGGAAGGGTGCCTGAAAGATCGGTTGTGATACCCGGAAGCTATGCTAAATCATTTCCTGCGGGCACGTACAACGTAAACTGTGCATTGATCATCGGAAGGAGAAAAGACAGTACCGACAAGAAGGTTTCGCTGAACGAGGCATTGAGAGATTACAATGTTTCGGTCTGAAGGAAAAAGCTACTGGTGTACGATTTCACAAAAGTTGAAAACTAAATCGGTACCAGTGAAGGAAACTTTCTGAGCAGGAAAGACAATAACCCCGGGGACCATTGGGCAATCTTTGCGCCGGTCTTTACCTCCCAGCCAATCAGAATTTCTTTCTTACCGCGCTCCAGCTTCTTTAATATCTCGCGTGCCACATCTTCCGGTTCATAACCTTTGGTATTCAGATAGCGGACCTGCTGGTCCCTGTAACTTTGGTGTGTATGTGTGCTTCGAAGTGGGATATCTGTTTTCATCGGACCAGGATACACCGTGGTTACACTTACCGGCGTATCAGCAAGTTCTGCCCGCAAGGACTGCGAAAATGTACGCAGTGCTGACTTGGATGTTGCATAGGCAGAGAGGCGTGGAAGGCCATGAAATGCGATGCCACTGCAAATGTTCACAATACTTGCCTTCGGCCTGTCTAGCATCATCGGAAGAAATGCCTTTACACAATACATAGATCCCAGCAAGTTCACGCGGATGACGTTTTCGAAATCCGAGGGATCCGTTTCCAGTACGGCACCTGTGTGGGAAACACCAGCATTGTTAATTAACATATCAACATTTTGAAAATGCTTTGGGACACTTTGTTTGAAGCCGTAAACTTCCTTAATTGTTGATATGTCCACTATCCCGCAGATTACGCGTTTTCCGGTTTCTTCTGTGAAGATGTCATGTAAAGATGGGTCCCTGTCTAATAAAATGAGGAAAGCACCCTGATCGTAAAGCCTTTTGCAAAGGGCCTTGCCGAGACCATGTGCAGCACCCGTGATCACAACCGTCTTATCTTTCCAGGGGCTCATTACGGATCAATGAAAAAAGATGGTCCAATTGTTCATATTGCTTCATGCCCAGCTTGATTTCAACATCTCCATTTACTATGAATCCATCACAACCCGATAATTCTGGATCCAGCGGATCATCCTGGATATTTTGCACCTCCACAAATATTTTATCTCCAATTGCAATTTCTATTTCCCCCTTGTGATCCCTGATTTGAAAGCAATCGACAAATGGTAAAAGATGGGAAGGGTCATAGTCTGTATCGTGGCGAATGGCAAACATCATGGGAGAAACTTTCACCAGGGTTTCTTCGAGTTGGTGAATACCTTTAGCACCTGTCACAAGTAGGATTTCAGGGCCTGAAACCCATTCCTTGATCTCTAATACCTGATCGCAGGATAATACATCAAGATCGAACAATAAATAGTCCACACCCTGGGCTGCAAAATAACGGGCATCCGTTAAGTTTGTAATATTGGCTGCAATTATGGGAATTGAAAGCATAGCACAAATTTAATCCGCTTTGCATTATGAGCGATCATAGCTACTTTGACTTGGTGTACTACATAACAAGGCAAATCCCAAAAGGGAGGGTGTCCACCTATGGAGCCATAGCAGATTATTTATCCCTGGGCTCCGCCAGGATGGTAGGATGGGCACTTACGCAATCCAACCGCTCTTCTGCAACTGACATACCCGCTCACAGAGTTGTTAACCGAAAAGGTGAGTTGACAGGGCGGATACATTTTGCTACTCCGACCAGGATGCAGGAATTACTGGAGGATGAAGACACCAAGGTGGTGGATAACAAAGTAATAGACTTCAAAAATAAATTTTGGCACCCCATGGAACTCGATCAAAATGACCAAGAGAATTAACCTTATATCGGGACCGAGGAATGTCTCTACCGCACTTATGTATGCTTTTGACAACAGGGATGATACCTGCGTAATTGATGAGCCCATGTATGCATACTACCTGAAAACTTCAGGGGCATTGCATCCAGACAGGGAATTGATCTTAAAGGCTCTTCCACAATCGTTCGATGAGGTATTGGACCAATACCTCTTGTGTCCGGTTGACAAACCTATTTACTTTATCAAAGGAATGGCGCATCATTACTGTGATCTTCCACTCGACTTTTTGGAAGAGTTTGAAAATGTCTTTCTCATCAGGGATCCCGTTCAACTGATCGCTTCTTTTTCAAAGGTAATTCCCTATCCAACGATGCGCGATATTGGACTTAAGAAGGAATGGGAAATTTTCGACTATTTACAAAAACGAAATTGCCGCAGCATCGTATTAGATTCAGGAGAACTTTTGACAGATCCGCCCGGCGTTTTACAGCAACTTTGTGCACAGCTGGAAATCTCATTTGACGAACGAATGCTCTCATGGACACCAGGGCCCAGAAAAGACGACGGTGTATGGGCCGAACACTGGTATGGAAGCGTGCACAAATCCTGTGGGTTCATCAGGCAGGATAAAAAAAGCGTGACGCTGCAAAAGCGTCATCAGCCATTGCTTGAAGAAGCTATGCCGTACTATCAATCACTTTTTCAATACGCCATCAAGGCCGAATTAAACAATCATGTTACAGAGTTTTGATCCGAGAAACAAGGACATAAAAGTTTGGGTGGGAGACCGCCTTTATCCGAGAAAAGAGGCAAAGGTCTCTGTTTTTGACAGCGTTGTACAAGGTGGAGATGCTGTTTGGGAAGGACTGCGCAAATATCCCGATGGAATATTTCTTTTGGATAGGCATCTCGAGAGATTGAGGGCCTCCGCAAAAGCACTTGCCTTTGAACAGATACCTGATGATCAAACTATGATGGACGCCATCGGAAAAACCTTAAAAGCCAATGGAATGGATGACGGTGTGCATATCCGGCTAACCCTCACCAGGGGAGAAAAAATTACCTCGGGAATGGATCCGAGGCTGAACCAATCGGGTCCGACATTGATTGTTTTGGCCGAATGGAAAACTCCGGTATATGATAATAAAAAAGGCATTCGCCTGATTACGTCAACCCAGCGGAGGAACAACCCTTCATTCCTTGATTCGAAGATTCATCACAACAATCTTTTGAACAATATTCTGGCGAAGATCCAGGCCAATGTCGCCGGTGTCGATGCGGCCCTCATGCTTGATTTTTTTGGTTTCGTGGCGGAGCTCAATGGCACCAATCTCTTTATGACCAAGAACGGATCCGTTTTTACACCTACTGCAGATGCCTGTTTGCATGGCATAACAAGAGGGATGATTATTCAATTGTGCAGAGAAAAGGGAATTTCCATTTATGAACGCAACATCTCGCTGACTGAGGTATACAATGCCGATGAAGTCTTTTGCACGGGCACTATGGGAGAGCTCACCCCTGTTGTAGAGCTCGACGGACGGCAGTTGGGAAATAACCCGGAAAGAGGGTTGTTCGCCCTGTTGAAGGATGCATTTACCGAGAGCATTCCCAAATATTGTATACCTGTGTGATGTAATCTAAAAATTCTGTACCGGCTCAAAATGAATCGGAAACACATTTACCATGTATGGCACAATATTTTCTTAGTAAAGGATGTTATCTAAAAGCACAATTTACCGGACCAACAGCACTTTATGACGCACAACTACACCTCCAATACAATTTTAAAGTTTATCTACAGGGAACTCCCGTTGACTGAGCACCTTGAGGCCGAATACGCTGTAGCTACAGATCCTGAATGGAACAAGGCTTTCCATTCCATGAAACAGAGTATTTCTGCTTTACCGAAGGTTCATTTTTTTCCTTCAGACAGAGTTACCAGATCTATTCTCGCCTACAGCGCCGAGTAGTTCAATTCATTCCGGCGCTTCGGGGACCATTTTGTCTGCTTCTGTCCTATATTGATCCATTTATTATAAATGGAAGTATTAATTTTGTTTTTCATATTTAACACTTCTACCCCGTAGAAACAAATCAAAACCTATGTCCTCTAATAAAGAAGCAAAGCTGAAAGCCCTTCAGCTTACCGTTGATAAACTTGAAAAAACGTACGGTAAGGGTACGATTATGAAATTGGGCGATAAGCAGGTAGTTGATGTCGATGTTATCCCTTCTGGTTCACTTACTCTTGATATTGCATTGGGCATTGGTGGATTTCCAAGGGGAAGGGTAGTTGAGATCTATGGACCGGAATCTTCTGGTAAAACAACATTGGCCATTCACGCCATTGCCGAGGCCCAAAAGAAAGGCGGCATAGCTGCATTCATCGACGCGGAGCACGCCTTTGATAAATCTTATGCCGAAGCGCTTGGCGTCGACACGGAAAACCTCCTCATATCACAGCCAGACAACGGGGAGCAGGCCCTGGAAATCACTGAAAACCTGATTCGCTCAGGAGCTATCGACATCCTTGTGGTGGACTCTGTGGCTGCCCTTACGCCGAGAAGTGAAATTGAGGGTGAGATGGGCGATTCGAAAATGGGGCTGCAGGCCCGCCTTATGTCACAGGCTTTGAGGAAGCTGACTGCCACGATCGGCCGCACGGGATGTTGCTGCATTTTCATCAACCAGCTGCGTGAAAAAATTGGAGTAATGTTTGGCAATCCCGAAACTACCACGGGAGGCAATGCCCTGAAGTTTTATGCCTCCATGCGCCTGGATATACGCAAGTCCGGCGCATCGCTCAAAGACAAGGAAGGCAATGTTATCGGCAACCCGGTAAAAGTAAAAGTCGTCAAAAACAAACTTGCACCACCTTTCAGGATTGCACTTTTTGACATCATGTTCGGAGAAGGTGTTTCGCGACTGGGAGAGATCATTGATCTGGGTGTAGAAAAAGACATCATCGGTAAAAGCGGATCTTGGTATAGCTACCAGGACACCAAAATTGCGCAAGGCAAAGAGTCGGCCAAACAATTTCTCGCCGACAATCCGGAAGTCGCTGAGGAAATCACGGCAAAGATCATGGAGAAGTACAACGTTAAAAAGTCAGAAACCGTAAGAGTAGGAGAGGAAGTCTGACAACCGATGACTGAGATCATTTTGGCTGGCGAAAAGCTGGTTCTCCTGCCAGAAAAAGCGGTGTTTTGGGCCGCGACGGGGATACTGTTCATTTCAGATCTTCATCTTGGCAAAATCATGCATTTCAGGAAAGCAGGAATAGCCCTGCCAAATCGCGCAGGGATGGACAACTATGTTCGCCTGGAAGAATTGATACAAAAGGTACACCCCACCCGGCTGATCTTCCTGGGAGATCTTTTTCATAGCTACATGAATCAATCATGGAAGTGGTTTTGTGCATTCAGGCAGAAACATGCGCAAGTAGAGTTTGATCTCGTAGCAGGCAACCATGATATCCTTGATCAAACCGCCTACAGGGAAGCAAACATTCGACTGTATGAAGAGGGTATGGTATTGGATCCTTTTTTTCTCACGCATTATCCATCAGAGAAAGATGGATACTTCAACCTATGTGGCCATATTCATCCGGGCATAAGATTAAAAGGGAAAGCACGCCAGAGCCTTAAACTTTCTTGTTATTGGGTAAGACCCAACCAAATGGTACTGCCGGCTTTTGGGATCTTCACCGGAGTAAGCGTCGTGAAACCTTCCGTCTCAGAAGTCCTGTTTGCAATAGCAAACGACGAAATCGTCAAAATTGGGCAATAAAAACTATGTTTGCGCAAAGACGAAACATTGGCTAAGAGAAAATCCAGATACTACGAGATTTTTGAAAAGGAGTTTTTGCCACACATCGATGCCCTGAAGACATTTGCGTATCACCTGGCATATGACGAAAACGACGCCAATGATCTCGTCCAGGAAACCTACCTCAAAGCATTCCGGTTCATAGATAAGTACGATGAGGGAACGAATGCCAAAGCATGGTTGTTTAAGATCTTGAAGAATGCTTACATCAACGAATATCGTAAAAAAAGTAAGCGGCCAACTAAGGTAGATTTTGAAGACATAGTAAGTTACCACGACAGCGAAACAAAGGTTTTGCCCGGGTACCTCGATTTACGCGAAGAAATCTTTAAGAACATGATGGGCGATGAGGTTACCATAGCCATCAACTCTCTGCCTATTGATTTCAGAACCGTCTTGTTGTTATGTGATGTAGAAGGCTTTACCTACGAAGAGATCTCCAAGATTATTGATGTACCTATTGGCACAGTCAGATCCAGGCTCTTCAGAGCAAGAAACATGCTAAAAGATCGCTTGAAAAGCTATGCGGAGAAGAGAGGTTATCGCGACTATCGGGGAGAAAAAAACAAACCTCAAAAAGAAGAAGAATGATGCTGAGAGTCCATGTTCATGCAGCAAATTTCTCCTTTGCAATTGAATTTGAAGTTTATTAATTTTGATAGGCTCATTGCCTAAAGGCATATGTAAATTCGGCTTCAATGGAAAACAAAAACCTACTGTATTTTTTTTCACAACAAGTCAATCTTTATTTCGACAACAGGCTTACTGAAGAAAGCAAACAGACACTACTCGATGCCGTAAAACAGGATGCCCAGTGCAATAAGGTCTTTAATCAGGAAAAAAACTTTCGCGATTTCATCCGAAACAACGTTAAAAGACCTTGTGCATCCGATAAACTCATCAACGATATAAGAAATAAGATCATCTGATTCCCCGGAATTTTGAGTCAAGGAGATTCCACTTATTTACCTTTGTAACATGTTGGACAAACTCGAGGCTATACATGCCCGTTTTCTCGATATTGAAGAAAAACTAGCGGATCCTTCGATAATAGCTGATGTAAAGAAGTATGCATCCCTCCATAAGGAGTATAAGGAATTACAAGAACTGGAGAACATTTACCAGCAGTACAAAGAAATACTGAACGATATAAGGCATGCGGAACAGATGATGAAGGACCAGGATCCAGAAATGAGAGAAATGGCGAGGATGGAGTACGAAGAAAGTGAATCTGCCCGAATTGAGCTCGAAGAAAATATCAAAGTATTGCTGATTCCGAAGGACCCAGAAGACAGTAAAGATGTGATCTTCGAAATACGATCGGGCACCGGCGGGGATGAGGCAAGCATTTTTGCAGGTGACCTATTCAGGATGTATACCAAATTTTTTGATGCGAGGAACTGGCCATATGAGGTCTTATCTTCTAATGAAGGAACAGTCGGAGGATTCAATAAAGTTGTTTTAGAAGTCAGCGGAGATGATGTGTATGGAGCGCTGAAATTCGAATCAGGGGCACATAGGGTACAACGGGTGCCCAAAACTGAATCTCAAGGCCGGGTTCATACTTCTGCCGCAACGGTAGCTGTTATCCCTAAATTTGAAGTAGAAGACATTGATATACGCAAGGAAGATTTAAGAACCGACACCTTCAGATCCAGTGGAGCAGGTGGTCAGCATGTAAACAAAACAGAGTCAGGCGTGCGCTTCACACACATACCTACTGGAATCGTCGCTGAAAGCACCGACAGCAGGTCGCAACACAAAAACCGTGAAATAGCATTGACTCGTCTTTATGCCAAGTTGAGACAAGCCCGGGAAGAAAAATACGAAACCGAGCAAAAAGCCCAGCGACAAACGCTTGTTGGCACCGGTGACCGATCGGATAAGATACGGACCTACAACTATCCTCAAAACAGGGTGACCGATCACCGTATCAATCTCACCCTATATAACCTTGACAAGATCATGGAAGGGAACATTGACGAGATCATTGAAGCACTCCAGGTGGCAGAAAATGCAGAAAAAATGAAAGAAGGGGCAATTGGGTAAAGTTGTTTTAAAAATCGGTACCAAGTGAAATATATAATTTCGGGTTTCCGGTAATTCCACTTTCAACGCCCCACGCATAGTCAGCCCGGATGAAATAACCTAAAAAATGCAACCTCGCCCCGGCGCCATAACCATAGATGAAATTGTCCCGGTCTAAATTCAAGGTGATGGACAGCCCGGGGGCATCGTCAATAATTACAGTATTCAACGGATTGTTTTCCTTCTTGGGGAGAAATCCATGCCATGCAGAGCCCGCATCAACAAATCCTACTACCTGAATATTTCTGAGGAATTTGGAACGCAACTCTTTACGGCTCAGATATTTGAAAATGGGTATGCGCAGTTCGGCACTACCTAAAAGAAATGATCTGCCGTTCCTGACATTATGGTTGAAACCCCTGAGATTGGGCGCAATCGTCTTAAATGCAAAATTCTGGTCCGACGGCACAGGAATTTCTTGATTGAATTTGGGGACAACCCATCCATCGGTCCCTCCTACGTAATACAGAATTTTGTCCGATCCGAATGAAGTGGCACCTGCAGACCGGAACGCAAGCACAGAGTTCCTCATAAAAGGCACATAATATCGGGCATCAAATCCGGCAACCAAAGTGTATCCACGACTAAGATCGAGATCAAACCCACCCTCCGAACTGACGTCAAACCTGTTGATAGCCTCAAAATAGGCCTTGTATCGAGCACCGTGTCTTAAATTAAGATCGATGTCCAGGGTATTGTCGAAAATATATTCGAGTTTCAGACTCATTCTTTGCTCGTTGAGTCTTTCTGCTTCTGAAGTGACCGGATCGGTGTTGAGAAGAAACCCATTATCGATCCTGAGCTGCCCTGTCGCCCTCAGACTCCTGTATGTGTTCAAAGGGTAACTCAGCCGGTGCAATGCTATAAAAGCCGTAGATCTCTGTTCTCGTACTTCTCCATTAAACAGGATATTCTCTGTCTTTTGTTTACGGTAAAGAGCATATCTTCTGTCGAGTCGTTCTCGTTTGTCATCCAGTATTGAAAAAAATTCGGAACCCTTGAGATTCAATGGAAATCTCATACCGACCTCCACTTCAAAATCCTCGAAAATATCTTTAACGATACCCTTGACCAGCAATCCAGATTGCTGCGCCTCAATTTCGCGATTGTCTCTGGTATAGGTTTCAAGGCCTTCAAAAAGGACTTCATTGTCCACTCTGGTGATAATATCTTCCAGTTTGAATTGTCGACGAGAGGCCACTGCCCGTGCAGAAACAAATTCTATTACTTTACGGTCTGCAGGTTCATTCGGTATTGGCTGGTATTGCCGATTGGAAATTCTGAACTTGGCGCTTTTTTCCAGGTTTTCGACAACCGGAGGGTCGGGGAAAGGGCTTTCAAACAACAGACCGGGATCAACAGGATCCGGCTCTTCCGGCAACTGGCGTGTATCCTGAGTGAAATTTATGGTTGAAGCGTTAGATGTGTAATAAATACTGCTGCTGGCATTCCAGTTGGGTTGTGCTAAAAAAGTTTGATAAGAACCTTCATAGTACGCTTGTAAAACATACTTACCAGAACCAGCAACAGCATCATGTATGATGATGTTTCTCGAATAATTTGAGTTGATATAAGGTCGTCGGCGAGATTTTAGGTCTATCACCCAGCGATTCATCATTCCGCTACGGGCATCGAGAAATGTGAGAAAACCATTCTGTACCAGTCTTGGCTGTGTTTCATTTCGATCGGGAGAATTGGTGAGGTTCAAAGCAACGTCACCATTTAACGGAAGAAAGAACACATCATAGAGTGTTAAGGGCAATAGGGTATCCAGGTCCACTGGCGCAATGGTCGATGTCGTCCTGTTGGAGGTAAAAAGAATTCCTTTCTGATCTCCAATATTAGCTACCGAAGCTTCTAAGTCATCGTAGAAATCATTCGTAATCCTTTCCGTTTGTCTGTTACGGGCTTTGTAGATATAAAGGTCTGAGAATGCATCGGTTGTGGCCGAAAAGAGGTATTCCTCATCGGTCAGGTAATCAATGGAATAGATGCGTTGATAAAGCTCAGGAACCACTTGCTCTACATACTGACCGGTCGGAAGGTCAATTTTTCGAAGTGTAATCACGTCTTTGTTTTCGTAACACAAAGTGATTTCTCGCCCATCAGGCCTCCAGGCAACCAGGGGATAGTTGTAGTCCGGTTGTTGAACAGCATTTTTGCTTCCGTAGCTGAAAAGCGTTTGTTTCTTTCGCGTCTCCAGGTCCAACATTTCCAGGTGATACCGACCCTGGTTGTTGACGGCGTAGACGAAGCGACTTCCATCCGGACTCAATTTCAGCAAGCTTTTCGGAAAATATTTTTTAAAGCCAAGATTGATCTTTTGCAAATCAGAGAACGGTTCAAAGGCCTCTTCTTCCTGCTTGAAAAGTTCATTGTAAAACCGGAACCAATCCTCTTTCAACCGATCAAAATTAAACCCGAAAACGAATTCGATATTTTCATCAAAGTCCTTGCGAAGACGCATGAGATATAACAAGGTGGTAATGGAAGTTCTTCCATATTTAACCTCCAGGTAATGCCATAAGGTGTGCCCCGCAACACGAGGATGATCCCTGGCCAACTTGTCAAAGTTCCGGTATCGCTTTACGTGTAAATTCCAGAGATCGCGCATTTCATCTTCCATCAGGTAGTCCCAAGGTGCGCCAGCATAACTGACAAAACCCTTGATATACCAGTCGGGTATATCAAGGTCTGGGTCGCTGTCGACGATTTCCTGCAATCCTTTTTTCGAATACATGGAGTTGAAATAGATATGGGCGACCCCTTCCCTGATCCTCCTTCGAAGATTCAAATGACTGCCGTCAAAAAAAACAAACATCCGGCTACCAATGACTTTGGTGACTTCATTTTTGGTCTCAAAGGTCTCTTCATTGCCTATATTGCTCTGAAGCAGGTCCGACAAATCGGTGTAAACGATGATCTCTATTTTGTCGTTAATCCTGTGTTCTACTATGTCCTGTATGTCGGGGTGAATGTATTCGGCAATCTGCACAGAAACCTGCGCCACATTGCGACCTTTCCCATACCAGTAGACAACAAAATTTTCAGTCTCGTACATCCACCACTTGCTGAAGTCGTCGTGGTACTGAACCCTGTTTTTGCCAAAATCAGTACGAATACTCTGGGCCTTGGATAAAACAGGGCACCACAAGAGGATCAACAGAGTGATAAGTAGTTTTGGCATTTCAATGACAATAATCTTACGTCGAATGACTTCTTGAGTAAACATAGTTTATAACGAATCCCGGAAATCAGGGTTCAAACCGCAAAGTGCTTCTAAATAAAACTAATTTTGGCTTATGAGCAATGTAAAGGTCTTCACTTTCAATGCATTTCAGGAAAATACCTACCTTCTTTGGTCTAACAATGGAGATTGCTGGATCATTGACCCTGGGTGCTCATCAACGGGAGAAGAGAACATTTTGAAGAAATTCATTGATGATCGCGGCCTTCATCCTGTGAGACTGATCAATACGCATTGTCATATAGATCATATTCTGGGGAATGAGTACGTAAGCCGGACCTTCGACTTGAAACTCGAAGCCCACAAGAACGAAAAAGATATCCTGAGAAGCGGAAAAGTGGTAGCCGATATGTATGGCCTTCCCTATAGCCCATCTCCTACCATTGAGCATTTTTTGGAAGAGGGCGATGAGTTAGCACTGGGAGAGACCATTTTCCAGGTGCTCCTTACTCCGGGACATTCTCCGGGAAGCATTTGTCTTTACACCCCGTCAAAAGGAATGGTTATTGGAGGAGACGTATTGTTCTATGGAAGTATAGGAAGAACAGATTTACCTGGTGGCAACTATGAAACATTGATTAGAAGTATCAAAGAGAAGTTGCTGGTTCTTCCGGACGAAACAATAATCATGCCCGGCCACGGACCTAATACAAACATTGGCTTTGAACGGACAAACAATCCTTTCCTAAACCAAAGATTATGATTTCATCTCGATGTTCTCAACGATGAACTTTCCTATTTTTTCTCCTTGTTCTACCCCGTAGTCAATGGCAGGTCGGTAATGTATGCCCCCGTACAATCTGCTGATAGCGGCTTCTTCCGAGGCGTGGAAAAAGGATTTAAACTTTCTGACCGGCAAACCATATTCTAGCTCAACAGTATCGTCAAAAGCAAAATCATCACCATAGATACTTGTTAATGCGACGGCTGCTGCCCTGGAAATGACGCTGTGACCACTGGTGTGTTCGGGAAACGGCGGTGTCTGCAAAACGGGCACCCAGTTTTCGTCAATGTATTCATTGATTACGGTTTCCGGCCGTACAAGATTGCTTCTGTATTTTTCGTCCCAGCAACTGATGAACGCATCGGCCAGGGCTATGGATGTAAGTGCATAGGTTTCAATGGACTTTGAGAGATCGGCATCCGCTTTTCGGCAAGCCAGGGCCGCTATACCGATCCAGTGACCGCCTGGGGTGATTTTCTTACTGGCATGCATGACGTGACCTGTTACATTCAAAACAAAGGGGTTGCAGTCCCAAAAGCTGGCTATTTCACGTTTTTCTTCATCGGCCGTCTTTACTACATCATACACTTCCATAGTTTCTTTAAAAAATTGACTACCATCTTTCATGTCGAATGATGTAGGGGGTGCAGGCACAAATTGATCAGCGGAGTCGATTACAAAGGTTCTGATTTCTCGCCAGTGAGGTTCTATGCCATCAAAATATCCTGGTGGCGTGGGTTTCCACCGGGCAGGATCCCTGTTAATTGAAAACTTGGGATAGGTCCTCGTCTGTTTGTACATGTCGCCATTCGACCATTCAATGATGTGTTGTGCCACCGCTTCACCGTAGGCCACGGATGCCTCCCATACCTTCCGGGGTACCCCTTTCTTTCTCATATCTGAATTGAGAGTTTCCTCGAATAGGGTCATTTTATCTTCCGAAAAAATAAAATGTCTTGCTGTCTTATTGAATGCAGTTACAGCTGATATGGTAGGAGATATAATGTCTGAAGTAGGTGCAGGCGCAGCAGTTAGTTCGTGGATCTGTCCAGAAAGAGATTGGTAATTTTGGTTGAAAGACGCCATCACCTCGTATGCAGCAATACTGGGGTAAACATAATTTCTGCTGGCAACCGGAGGGGAAAAGATATCATAGACAATGATGTCTGACAGGTTCTTCATCGAACGATGTAGGTATTCAGGATCTTCAAAGTCCGATTCTATAAATTCAGCCTGCTGGCATGAAAAAATAACCAGACAACAAAGGCATGAAACGAATATGGGCTTAATGAAATCTATCATGATATCTGTAAACTTTGAGACTCACAAAGATGAGGTGATTGAGACTGTTTTTTCAACTTTTTGTTAGGCTAATCCTGCTGGACTCTCGGATCATGAGGTGTGCACCATAGGTTTTTTGGATGGTCTTCGACTTATTTTCTATTACTTCTGTCAATATTTCACAGGCAGTTTGGCCCATGCTCCTGCCATTTTGTTCCACAGACGTGAGCTTAGGGTTGAGAAAGTTTGACAATTTGGAATTGCTGTAACCCACTACCGCGATGTCCTCGGGAATTCGAAGTTTTCTTTGGTGAATGGATCTGTACACTCCAGCGGCAACATCATCAGTTACAGCGAATACAGCATCTGGGCGCACATCGTTTTTTGCGAAAATTTCATTCATAAGAAGGTATCCCTCTTCCTCATTCGATTGTTGCGCAGAAAGCACTAGGGAAGATCGATACTTTATGTTGTGGGATAGCAGTGCCTGGCGATAACCCCTGAATCGCTCTGAAGCAATACTGCAACTGGCGTCACCTCGTATGTGCGCGATGTGCTTTCTGCCTTGCAGTATAAGATGTTCTGTGGCAATCCGTCCGCCATTAAAGTCATCGTATTGCACAAAACTTCCGCTATGGGTTTTGAGTGTTCTGTCCAGTAAAACAACTGAAATGCCCCTTCTAACAATTTCTTTTACGTTTTGATTTGAAGCGTCGTGTTTCGAGGGTGTCAAGATGATGCCTGAAACAAAGTAATCAGCAAACATTTCAATTATGGCAGCCTCTTTTACGGGATCCTGGTTGCTCTCCCCGATAATGATCAAGTTTTCGCCTTGCTTTGCTGCGTTCATGATGCCATTGAGAATGGTTGAGTAGAAATAATGATCTACAGAAGGCAATATGACACCTATAAGCTTGTTGGCTGTATTCTTTCTCAAAGATACTGCCAGAACATTGGGTTTATAGTCGAGCATACGCGCGACTTCTGTAACCGCCTGTTTGGTCTGTGCACCAATATCTTCCTTATTGTTGAGCGCCCTTGAAACTGTGGCAACTGACACATTAAGAGCTGTCGCTATATCTTTCAAGGTGGCTCGTTTCTTCATATATTACAAAAATAAAGTTATTAACTTAAACGTTTACGGAGACCTTTATGTAAATTCGGTAAACACTTATGAATACAACTGCCCCATAATTAGTAATGTCATTTTTTTAAGTTTGTGGGATGTGGGGGCTTCCCTGCAACATCTATATCGATAATTATCTAACATTAACATCTAAAAAGTCGTATGAAAAAACTATTTACCAAGTCCCTATTGGCTTTGGCTGTGGTTTTGTTCGTTGCTTCTGCAGCTGTGGCACAGCGTACCGTGTCTGGAACAGTGACAGATTCTGACGGAGAAGCCCTGATCGGCGCCAATGTTCTTGAAAAGGGTACTACCAATGGTACCATCACCGACATCGATGGAACTTATTCGCTCCAGGTCCGTGAAGGTGCTACTTTGGTTTTCTCTTTTACTGGCTTTTCCGACCAGGAAATCGTAGTGGGAAACCAAACCACCATCGATGTTTCCCTCGCAGCCGGTGAAATACTCGAGGAAGTTGTCGTTACGGGTTATGGCACACAGCGTTCCAGAGAGGTAACGAGTTCGATAACCTCAGTGAAAGCAGAGGATTTTAACGACGGTAACGTCAATGACGTCACCCAGTTACTCCAGGGTAAAGTTGCCGGACTGGCCATTGCACGCCCGGGATCGGATCCCAACGGGGGATTTAACATTCGCCTGAGGGGGCTTTCAACGGTAGGTGCCAGTACAGAGCCATTGGTGGTAATTGATGGTGTCCTGGGTGGTGACCTCAACAGTATAGAGCCCCAAGATATTGCGTCCATCGATGTTTTGAAAGATGGGTCTGCCGCTGCCATTTACGGTACAAGAGGAGCCTCCGGTGTTATTCTCGTTACCACCAAAAAGGGAGAAGCTGGAACTTCTAAAATAGAATACACAGGCCAGGTCACCATTGAATCAGCCGACCAGGTACTGGATGTATTGACACCTGATGAGTACCGAAATTTCGGAATTGCCCAAGGAAATGATCTCGGGGGAAATATCGAATGGTATGACGAATTGATGGAAACGGGCATTTCACATATTCATAACGTTTCAATGAGTGGTGGAAATGCTCAAACGACTTACCGCGTTTCCGCCAACTTCAGGGATGTAAAAGGTATCGCCAAGACTACAGGTTTTGATCGTCTAAACCTTCGCGCCAATGTTACACAGAAGGCTATCAACGATAAGCTCACCGTTACTGCCAATCTTGCAATGAGTACAGAAGACGCAAGTCTTGGATTTAGCGAAGCGTTCCGCTACGCAACGATTTTCAACCCTACTACGCCTTTTATTCAGGATCGCAATGACGCAAGGTTTGCCGAATGGGACGGATATTACCAGCAAAGACTCTTTGACTACTACAATCCGGTAGCGATCATCGAGCAAAACAAGAGAGAGAACCAGATTAAGACCCTCACGATGAACATCAGGGGTGATTACGACCTAACTGATGATCTGAAAGTGGGTATATTCTATTCATCTCAACGTTCAAACACCATATTTGGTGAATATTTTGACAAGAACAGCTTCTACGTAGGTCAAAACCGAAACGGTCTGGCACAGCGTAGGGATGACGAAGCAGAAGATCAGCTATTCAGGCTCGAAGCACGGTACAACACCAATGTGGGAGGAAATACTGATCTGCGATTCTTGGCAGGCTATGAATACCAGGACTTTGCTTTCCAGGGATTCGGTGCGCAAGGTGGAGATTTTCTGACAGATGCCTTTACCTTCAACAATCTAGGGGCAGCCGCCGACTTTAACAACGGTCTCGGAAGCGTGTTCTCTTATAAAAACTCAAACAAGCTGATCTCCTTCTTTGGACGTGTCAACTTGAATGTTGATGATACCTATTTCGTAACAGCAAGTGTGAGACGCGACGGATCTTCGCGATTCGGAGCAGACGAAAAATGGGGTCTCTTCCCTGCCATTAGTGCCGGGTTAGACCTCGTAAAAGCTGCAGGTGTCAGTGGTTTTGACCAATTGAAACTTCGTGCCGGTTACGGTGTAACGGGGAACAACGTAGGTCAGAGCTTGTTGTCCTTGCAACGTTTCGGTGCCACAGGCAACTTCTTCTTCAACGGAGAATTTGTATCGAGCTTTGGTCCTGTATCCAACCCCAACCCGAACCTGAAATGGGAAACCAAATCAGATATCAACGTAGGTGTTGACTTTGCGATAATGGATTACAGACTCACCGGTTCTGTGGAATATTACAATTCTACAACCAATGACGGCATCTTCGAATTCAACGTACCGGTTCCGCCAAACCTGTTTGGTACCACCTTCTTCAATGTGGGTGAAGTAAACAACGATGGAATCGAACTTGCATTGAGCTATAACAGCGATCTGGGTGGTGGAAAAACATGGAATACCTCTTTCACCTTGAGCAAATGGTTTGTGCCAACACTGGTTTCTCTCACAGATGAGTCACGTGGAGTATCACTTGGAGGATTCCGCGATCTTTCCAACCTCGGTTCGCCCGGTCAGAACGGAACACCGCTTATCAGACTTGAAGAGGGAGGCCCCATCGGACAGCTCTGGGGGTTGGTCATCGATCCCAATGATCCTGTCAAGGAGGATGGTACTTGGAATTTCGTGGATGTGGATGGCGACGGTGTACAGGATGACATCAAAGACCGCGCGGTCATCGGAAACGCGTTTCCTGATTACCTGATTGGATTTAACAATACATTCAATCTCGGAGCATGGGATGTAAATGTATTCTTCCGCGGTGTATTTGGACACGAACTGCTCAATACCTTCCGTGCTTTCTATGAAGCACCTGGTCAGATCAGTGCATACAACATACTGGCGACTTCTGCGGATATTCCTGATCTCGTAGATCAACCGCAGTTTTCCAGCAGACATGTAGAAAAAGCCGACTTTGTAAAACTTGACAACCTGACAATTGGTTATACCTTGGATTCAGCCAATTTGCCGAGTGGATTTAGTAAGATACGTTTCTACCTTACTGGTCAGAACCTGTTTACGATTACAGGTTACACCGGTGTTTCCCCTGAACCTCGATTCGCAGACCCGAATGGTGGTTCACTTGCGCCTGGCATCGACAGACGTGATGAGTACTTCTCAGCCAGGGGCATCACTTTTGGTTTGAACCTTGGATTTTAATTAATTTCAAAAGGAATAATTAAGACAATGAAAAAACAAAAATTCTATTTGCAGGTTTTCGCGATCATCTTTTCTATGGTCGTATTTATGCCGGCTTGTACTGACCTGGAGGAGGAATTGTTCAGTGAGGTGACGGCCGACAACTTCTTCCAGTCGGAAGAAGAATTCATATCAGCCCTTGGCGCGGCCTATACTTCTCTTTATGGATATATGGGAACAGTTTCCGTTTGGGCAGCTCAGGAAGTTTCATCAGATGAGATGGTGGTTCCCACAAGGGGTCCTGACTGGGGAGATGGCGGTCACTGGGTAAGACTTCACCAACAACTTTGGACAGCTGAAGACCCCACGGTAAATACGACCTGGAACTTCCTTTTTGGAGGTGTTTCAGCTACCAACCGGCTGATTTTCCAATTCGAAGAACTTCAAAATCCTTTGACAGATCCCTTTATTGGAGAGCTGAAAGCATTAAGGGCCATCTATTATATGTGGCTGATGGATATGTATGGCAACGTTCCTATCGTAACGTCTTTTGCCGATGCGAATCCCAATCCGACCACCAACTCACGCTCAGAAGTGTATCAGTTTGTGGAAGCGGAATTACTTGACGCACTGAA
The DNA here is from genome assembly GCA_041628815.1 of Saprospiraceae bacterium. Classification (GTDB taxonomy): domain Bacteria; phylum Bacteroidota; class Bacteroidia; order Chitinophagales; family Saprospiraceae; genus JBFKOL01. The sequence goes on from JBFKOL010000004.1 coordinate 27,013, forward strand.
TAACGTAACTACCTCCACAGGACCTGAGACCTATGGTCGTGTTAACCAGATGGTGGTGCAGACAGCCCTGGCAAAATTATACCTCAATGCTGAAGTATATACGGGCACAGCCCAGTGGGCTAAGGCTGCGGCGGCCTGTGACGCAATAATCAACTCAGGTAACTACTCCCTAGAGGCAGATTATTTTGCCAACTTCAACGTAGACAACGCTGGATCTTCGGAATTTATCTGGGCGATCCCTTACGATGCTGTATTCGCTCGCGGTATGAACATCGTTATGCAGACTTTGAGTTATCTGAACCAGGAGACGTATTCTCTTGCCGCTCAGCCTTGGAATGGTTGGTGTACTCTTGAGGAGTTTTTTAACTCCTACGAAGAATCCGACTTGAGAAAAGGACAGGCCAACACGGAAGAGGGTCCATCTCCCGTCCGTGGCAACTTCCTCTGGGGACCCCAGTGGGATGTAAGCGGCAAGAAAAGACTGGTGGATGACGGGACATTGGCTTCAGGCGTAGATCCTGATGGACCTCCGTTTACCATCCGACCGTTCATCAATGAGCTTTTCCCGGAAGCCTGGAGGGAAGCAGGGGCACGCAACACCAAGTTTGAATTTGAAATTGGTGGCCAGCCCGACATGAACAACGACTTTCCTTTATTCAGGTATGCAGATGTTCTCTTGATGAAGGCCGAGGCGCTGATGCGCCAGGGCGTAGGTCAAGCAGAAGCACTGGCTTTGGTGAATCAAATCCGCGAAAGAGCTGGCGTGGATCCTTTTACTGAGCTGACAGAAGAAAACTTGTTGGCTGAGAGAGGTCGCGAAATGTTTTCTGAAACCGTTCGCCGCACAGACCTGATCCGCTTTGGTAAATTCACAGATGCGTGGTGGGAAAAACCTGCACAGGAAGAGTGTAAAGAATTATTCCCGATTCCTAAAGCTCAAACGGATGCCAACCCTAACCTCGTTCAAAATCCATGTTATTAATAACATAACTGAATAAACGAAAAACCCGCATTGCAGCAGTAGTGCGGGTTTTTTTATCTATGAAATTTGATTTCAAAATATTAGCCGTTATCACCGCCCTGCTGGCTGTTTGCGGGTGCAGCCAGAATAAAGAGCATTCCCAGAACTTATTCCGTGAAGTGCATCTACCGGCAGCTGGAATCGATTTTGTCAACCATCTCGAATACAGCGAAGAAATCAATGTCTACACATTCAGGAATTTTTACAATGGAGCAGGGGTTGGCATTGGAGACTTCAACAACGATGGACTGGCAGACCTGTTCTTCTGCGGAAACCAGGTAGACAACAGGCTATATCTGAACAAGGGAAACTTCAAGTTTGAAGATATTACCGAAGAGGCCGGAGTGCGCTCCAGTAATGTATGGAGCACGGGGGTGAGTATCGCCGACGTAAATGGAGATGGTTGGCTTGATATCTATGTCTGCAAAAGCGGTGACCTGAAAGGTGAGAATCGGCACAACGAACTTTTCATCAACCAGGGAGCACTGATGACGGGAGATACAAATGGAAATATACTGTTTAAAGAAGAATCCGCGGCTTATGGCCTGGATGACATTGGTCTTTCAACACATGCCGGGTTTTTTGATTACGATCTTGATGGCGACCTGGATTGCTACCTTCTGAACAACTCATTTCGCAGTGTGGGCAACTACGATCTTCGACCGGGGCAACGCAATATCCGCGATCCGGAGGGAGGCAACAAGTTGTTCAGGAATAATCTGATCGGCAGCGACAACACGAACGAAAGGCTATTTACCGATGTAAGTGAAGAAGCCGGTATTTATGGCAGTGCCATAGGCTTCGGTCTGGGAGTGACATTGGGCGATATAGACCGCGATGGGTGGCCCGACATTTACGTCTCCAACGATTTTTTTGAAAAAGACTACCTCTATCTCAATAACCGGGATGGCACTTTCAAAGAAGTCATTGACCAGGCGATGCCCGAAATAAGTATGGGATCAATGGGCGCCGATATGGCAGATATCAATAACGACGGGTTGCCTGAAGTTTTTGTTACCGAGATGCTGCCAACCGAAGAGGAAAGGATCAAGACCAAAGCACAATTCGAAAACTGGAACAAGTATTTGTCCAACATTAAAAGTGGATATCACCGGCAGTTTGCAAGAAATGTTCTTCAGTTCAACAGGGGTGATGGTTACTTTTCTGAGGTGGGCAGGTATTCGGGTATCGAAGCAAGTGACTGGAGTTGGGGCGCACTGATATTTGACATGGACAACGATGGATTAAAAGATCTATTTGTGGCCAACGGAATTTACAAGGATCTCCTGGACCAGGACTACATCAATTTTTACTCAGACCCTGATGAAGTACGAAAAGTCATTTTTGCAGATGGCGGAGGTATAGCTCAATTGATTGATAACATTCCTTCCGAACCTTTGATCAACCACGCATATCGCAATTTGGGAAATCTTCGGTTTGAATTAGCGTCAACAGCTTGGGGGTTTGGGCGTCCTACTTTTAGCAATGGATCAGCATATGGAGACCTGGACAACGACGGAGACCTGGACCTTGTGGTCAATAATATTAATATGCCTCCTTTGCTTTATGAAAACACCGCCACGGATAATGGCTTGAACTATCTAAAGGTGGTATTGAAAGACACACTATCGGCCAATCGCTTCGGGGTAGGGGCACAAGTCACTTTATATTACGGAGATAATAAGCTGTACCAGGAAGTCAACCCAACGAGAGGCTTTATGTCTTCGGTGGATACAAGAAGTCATTTCGGTGTCGGAAATACCCATGCAATTGATTCAGTGGTTGTTCGCTGGCCGGATGGAGAAACCACTGTTTTGCGAGGAATGGCAGTCAATCAGCAGGTCGAAGTTTTCAAGTCCAATGCAGAGGTCACGCAGTCTGTTGATAACTTAGACGGGCCTGCCTATCTTGCGAAATGGAGGGATTTTGAAACGCAATTTAGACATATCGAAAACGAGCACTCTGATTTCGACAGAGAGCCTCTTTTGATACAGATGCACGACAATGAAGGCCCGGCTTGTTGTATAGGTGATGTCAATAATGACGGTTTGGACGATTTCTTCATAGGTGGGGCTTCGGGACAGAACGGCCGGTTGTTTATTCAAAAACCATCGGGAGAATTCATCGAAAAAGTAATAGACCCGAATGGTGAATATGCTTCAAACGAAGATGTGGACTGTGTCTTTTTTGACGCAAATGGCGATGGGTTGAGTGACCTGTATGTTGCCAGTGGGAGCAGTGAGTTTGGAGGAAACAACGCCTCTTTGCGCGACAGGCTGTACCTGCAATCAGGAGGTTTGAACTTCTCGGCCACCACTCAGGTATTACCCACATACAGATTTGAAAATACATCCAGCGTGATGGCACTGGACTTTGACTCTGACGGTGACATGGATCTCCTCATATCGGGATTCATTCGTCCTTACTTGTATGGGCTCCCTTCAAGCACCTACTTGCTGGAAAATGATGGAACAGGTTTATTCACGGATGTCTCAGCAACATTTGCGCCGGAGTTTGAGGACATTGGCATGGTGACAAATATGGCCGCAATAGATCTGGAGGGTGATGGGGACAACGATCTGATTATTGTAGGAGAATGGATGGGAGTGCATGTTTTCGAGAATCATCCTGGGACTGGCTTTGTCCATAGACCGGATACTGCTTTAAACAACTTAAAAGGCCTCTGGAATACTATCTACTGTTCCGACCTGGACCGTGACGGACTTACAGATATCGTTTTGGGAAATATTGGGACGAATACCAGGATCAAAGCATTACCCTCCGCTCCTTTTAAAATGTACTTGAACGATTTTGATGGTAACGGCCGACCCGAACAGATATTTTCTTATTCCTTGAAGGAAAAGGATTATCCATTGGCACAAAGAAATGACCTGTTACGTCAGTTGCCTTATCTCTCCAAACAGTTTCCGGACTTCAATAGCTATAAGAACCAGACAATCGATAAGATTTTCAACAGCAGTCAGCTTGAGTCTGCAATAAAGCTGTCTTTGACAGAGTTGCGCTCGGGAGTACTATGGAATCTTGGGCAGGGACGTTTTAACTTTGTGCCGCTTCCAGAAATTGCGCAATGGTCACCCATTTACGCCATTTACCCTGACGACTTAAATGGTGACGGAGTATTGGATTTAGTGATCGGAGGAAACCAATATCACATGAAACCAGAACTTGGCATACATGCAGCGAGCTACGGTGATGTGTTGCTTGGGATATCCAGCCGACAGTTCAAGACGATTACCTCAAGGGTGTCCGGTATTTTTGAACCTGGTCAAATAAGGGCAATAAAACCCATTCGTATCCAGGGCAAGAACGGAATAATCATAGCAAAAAATGACGCTGAACCAGTTATCTATTTTAAAAACAATGAAGTATTGTAGCATAATTTTTTTAGTTGTTCTATCCTTGTATGCATGTGGTGATGAACACGGATATGCATCTATAGTACAGAGAGAACTCGATAGCGGGGTGCGCAATGACTCACTTTTCCTGGGCATTCATTTCGGGATGACGGCCAATGATTTTTATGAACATTGCTGGAATCTGAATCGTAAGGGCTTGATCCGCGAAGGAGCTATGAATACGACTGTTTATTATGAAGTAGATGAGTTGCCTCATAGAGGAGCCATGGACTTTTACCCCGTATTCAAGGATGGCAAAATACAGGCGATGACAGGATTTACCCATTACATTGGCTGGGCTCCCTGGAACAAGCATCTATGGGCAGAGGCATTGATTGAGGATACTAAAAATCTTTTTGAATCCTGGTATGGTAAAGGGTTTTTCGAGGTGAAATCGCCTGGACAGGGAAAAGCATATGTCAAAATCGACGGTAACAGGCAAATACTTTTGTTTTATGAAAGGGATGAACGAGTGGAATTTCTGATCTCTGACCTGAGCTTAGACAAAGATTTGATCAAAATAGAGTCATTGTGAAACAAGGATTGATACTTGTATTTCTTCTTATAGTTTTACTGCAGTCTTGCCGGCAACCAACAGTAGGGACTACGACTCAGTTCAGTATTCTTACCCATGAAAAGACAGGTATCGACTTCAGAAATGACCTGGAGTTTGACCCTGACTTCAATATCTATACTTATAGGAATTTTTACAACGGGGGAGGTGTAGGAATAGGGGATTTCAATGTTGATGGATTCATGGACCTATATTTTACCGCCAACATGACTTCCAATAAATTGTACCTGAATAATGGCGACATGACCTTTACCGACGTCACCGATGTAGCAGGGGTTGGTGGCATGCGAAGTTGGTCTACCGGGGTAAGTGTGGTGGACCTCAATGGTGACCAGCTGCCTGATATTTATGTGTGTAACTCCGGTGATGTAGAGGGAGATAACAAACAAAATGAGCTGTTCATCAATAAAGGAGACGGGACATTTGATGAAATGGCAGAAGAATACGGTTTGGCAGATAAGGGATTTTCCACACATGCTGCATTCTTTGACTACGACAAGGATGGCGACCTGGACGTCTATCTTCTCAATAATTCTTTTCAGGCAATTGGCAGCTTCAATCTGCGTAAAAATGAACGCCCCGTGAGAAGTGAGGAAGGTGGAGACAAGCTTTTCAGAAATGACGGCAATCGGTTTGTAGATGTCAGTGAGGAAGCCGGTATTTACGGCAGCGTCATTGGATTTGGCCTGGGTGTTACAGTAGGCGATATTGATCTCGACGGATGGCTCGACATCTATGTGTCCAACGACTTCTTTGAGCGGGATTACATATACATGAACAACGGAGATGGGACCTTTACCGAGAACCTGACCTATCAAATGAAATCCATAAGCGGCGCATCAATGGGAGCGGATATGGCGGATATCAACAATGACGGGTATCCGGAAATATTTGTCACAGAAATGTTGCCAGAACCCAACGAACGATTAAAAACCAAAACCACCTTCGAAAATTGGGATCGCTATCAATACAACCTGGAAAACGATTATTACCATCAATTCACTCGAAATATGCTTCATTTGAACAATGGAGATGGGACATTCAGCGAGATAGGCCGGTTATCCGGCGTGGAGGCAACCGATTGGAGCTGGGGTGCTTTGATAACTGACTTCGATAACGACGGTTTAAAGGATCTTTTTGTAGCCAATGGCATTTACAAAGACCTTACGGACCAGGATTACATCAATTATATCTCGACAGAAGAGATGGCAAAAGCGGTCATATCCCAGGAAGGGGTGGACTTTAGAACCCTGACAGATGTGATCCCCTCCAATAAGATCCCTAATTACATGTATCGCAACAAAGGCGACTTAATTTTTGAAAATGTGACGGATTCCTGGGGTCTTGCTCAGCCCACACACTCCAACGGTTCTGCCTATGCCGATCTGGATAATGACGGAGACCTGGATCTCGTCGTCAACAATGTCAACGACTATGCCTTTCTATATGAAAACCAAAATGAAAAACTCAACCCGGATGCCAGGTTTCTGAAACTAACCTTTAAAGGAAAAGATCCCAATACCCAGGCAATAGGTGCGAAGATGATTTTGTTCACGGAAGGCAAGAGTTATCATTACGATCAAATGCCGGTCCGGGGATTTCAGTCTTCAGTTGATCCCAGGCCGAATATCGGATGGAAAGGACAGGATATCGTTGATAGTCTATGGATCCGATGGCCAGATGACAGCGAATCCCGATTGTATGATCTTGCTGCTAATACGATTTTTGAGCTGGACTATGATTCACTGGACAAACAATACACCACGCTACAAAAGGGCAAAGTACTTTTGGACAAATCCCTGTTTGAAGATATCACTTCATCTTCAGGGTTGAGCTTCACCCATCGTGAAAATGTGTTTGTGGACTTTGATCGCGACAGGTTGTTATACCATATGCTGTCTACAGAGGGACCCGCAATGTGCATGGGGGATTTTGATGGCAATGGCCTTGAAGATGTATATATTGGAGGAGCTAGAGATCAGTCAGGGGCCATCTTCCTTCAGGTGCGTGATGGACAGTTTGCCTTTTCTAACCAGGTTGCATTCACCAAAGACCAAGTTTCTGAAGATGTGGATTGCGCGTGTTTTGATGCTGACGGAGATGGGGATATTGACCTTTATGTCGCCAGCGGGGGGAATGAATTCCCCAACAGCTCGACCGCGTTGATCGATCGACTTTACATCAATAGGGGAAAAGCAAATTTTGTTAAATCGGAGCAGATACTTCCATCTGCAAAGTTTGAGAATTCTTCCTGTATAAGGCCACATGACATAGATGGAGATGGAGACCTGGACCTTTTCATCGGAGTCCGGGCCATACCCTTCTTGATAGGGATTCCGGCAGATGGTCACCTGCTTATCAATGACGGGAATGGAAGGTTTCAGAATTTGACTGCTTCAATCGCTCCAGAATTCAAGGAGTTGGGAATGACGACGGATGCAATATGGACAGATTTGAATGGAGATCAATCCAGCGAACTGGTCGTCGTGGGTGAATGGATGCCCGTTCGCATATTCTCCATGATTGAAAATCAACTAAGAGATGTTTCTGCATCGTACAATCTGGACAGCAGTCATGGGTGGTGGAACACCGTGCAGTCGGCCGATCTTGATGGCGATGGCGATCAGGATTTGATATTGGGAAATCACGGTTTGAATTCCCGCTTTAAGGCATCCAGGCAAAGGCCGGTACAGATGTATGTCAATGACTATGACAGGAATGGTAGTGCTGAGGCCATCATCTGCCGTTATTTTGGAGAAAAGTCATATCCTTTGTGTCTTAAGCACGATCTTATCGCGCAGTTGCCCAGCTTAAAAAAGAAATATGTCCAGTACGAGGCGTACAAAGACGCGACTATGGAAGATATATTCAGTGAGGAACAGCTAAAAAATGCAAGAAAATCTGAGGTGTTTATACTCTATTCTGCAGTGGCTATTAATGATGGCGAGAATGGATTTCGAATGCAAAGCTTGCCGTATGAAGCACAGCTGTCACCTATCTATGCCATTGCAGTTGGCGACTTTAATGAAGATAATATATCCGACCTCCTGCTGGGGGGTAATTTTTACCATGCAAAACCCGAGGTGGGTAGATATGATGCCAGTTATGGCGTATTTTTAGAAGGCCGCGGAGATGGTACTTTTGTATCTGTTCCGAACAAGATGTCGGGATTGATGATAGACGGACAAGTGAGGAGCATGACGGTGTTTTGGGATAAAGCAGGAGAATATTATTTCCTCGTTGCCAGAAACAATGACAACCCCATGCTCTTCAAAAAGCGGTGAGGGAAAATAGATAGACCACAACCTCTATTATGAGAAATCTCTTATGGATTCCTCTATTATGGATCGTTCACCAGGTGAACGGACAAGGATTTGAGTGTGACGGGTCATTTTATATTGTAGTTTATACCCGCTCCATAGGGGTTTCTACCTTATATCGGATCGAGCAACTGGAACAAAGGTTTGTTTACCACGAAATTCGTTTATCGGAAGACAGAAGGCTCAACGCCCTTTCCTACAACGTACTCGACAAGTTTTTGTATGCGCTGGATGTAGATACTTATGAGTTGGTGCGCTTGCATCCCGACGGATTGGTTACATCGTTGGGTGTGCCTGAGAACTTGGATCAAAACCTCAGTTACAATGCCGCCACCATATCTCCAGACGGAGCCGGTATTTATCTCCTCGCCTACAGTGATGATATGCAAAGTGATATCCGGTTCTATACGATAAACCTAAGCAGGACAAACCTGTATTCCGGATACCTGGGGGTAACCGGAGAACGACCTGTATCGATACATGATTTCGCCACCGACCCTATAACGGGTATAATGTACGGCTATGACAACCGCGAAGGCACCTTGACACAAATTGGAATTGGTGGAGAGGTAGCAGCACTCAAATATCCTACAACTGGTGTTCGATCTGTCGATGGCATGTTCTTTGACCGGTCCGGAGAGTTGTATGCCTATTCGGCCCGGAACGGCCTGTACAGTATAAATAAAAGAAGTGGAGAGATGCGGTTTATAGAAAAAGGTCCGGAAGGATCGCTTGGCGATGGCTGTTCTTGTCCTTATACTTATAGCTTTGAAAAGGACATAGCACCAAGGCAAATCATTGAATGTGGTAATTTCGAGGTGACTTATTCATTCAACAACCAGCTGGGTATCGGTCAAACATGGCTGGACCTCCGGGATACCTTTCCACCAGGATTTGAGATTGTGGATATTACCAGCAAAATTCTTACGCCTTCCAACGTGATTGAAAGTCCTTCCAATGTGCTTGCACTCGAAAATATGATTTACGTCATGGGAGAAAATAACATTGTCGTCAACGTGAAATCACCACCGGGTTTTACGGGTGTTTTTTCAGGAAACGCCAAGCAGTGGGACTTTCCTTTGGCCTTTGATGAGATACAGTATTCGGATGACCCCTTAACTGCGGACCATGGGGATCAAACGAGCGCTGAGGTTGTTGGCCTAAAGGATGTTTCCGTTGAATCCACCGTGACTTATTCCTGTGACAGGATGACTGCCACATTAGCAGCCGCTGCCGCAGCGGATCGATATGAATGGAGTACTGGGGACTCAACTTACTCTACAGTCATTGGCCAGCCAGGAACATACATTTTACGTGCTTCTAACGATTGTATTACATATGTCGACACAGTTTTCATAGACCAATTCCCCGAACCTTACTGGGCGGAAGTCAGTGGAGACAACGAACTGGTCCTGGGCGGCACCGGAAACTATGCTGTTACAACTGATATGGACGGTATTTTGAGCTATGCGTGGTCTCTGGCAGACTCGACACTCCTTTGTTCGTGCCCGGCAATAGATCTTACGCCAACGGGTGATTTTACCTTACATGTAGAGGTAAGTAATCAAAGGGGATGCACTGCTTCGGCTTCTGTCGAAATAAATACAAAGAAAGTGCGGCATACCTATGCGCCCAATGTCTTCAGCCCGAACGATGACGGTATCAATGACAGGTTTTTCATCCAAAGTTCTACAAGCGGAGTGATGAAAACCCTCAAGATTTTTAATCGTTGGGGAAATATGGTGTACGATGCAAACCAGGTACCGATTAATGACGAATACAGGGGGTGGGATGGAATGATGGAAGGCCGGACTCTTCCGACAGGCGTCTACATATGGGTGGCGGAAATTCGTTATTTCGACGGCTTCGAAGAGGTCAAACACGGAGAAATCGTTCTTATAGGCCAATGACTGTTTTGCAATTAAGTCGATATCGCCTTGGCCTGTTAGTAAATGCTCTCTTTATTTTGGTTGTATTACCAGGTTGCCATGAACCTGGTGAATCTGGAGGATTCACCCTACTACCACCGGAAAGGACCGGGATCCGTTTTGCCAACAACCTCGCAGAAACGGATTCTTTCAGCATTATTCAATATTTGTACTTCTACAACGGAGCGGGTGTCGGTGTAGGCGACTTTGATAATGACGGATGGGAGGACCTCGTTTTTGCATCCAACCAAGGATCGCCGGCCCTGTATCTGAACAATGGAGAGGGTGATTTAACCTTTTCAGATGTTTCCGAGGCCACTGGTCTCGTATCAATCGACGGTTGGGGCACAGGTGTTTCGGTAGCCGACATTGACGGTGATGGCTGGCTGGATATTTACTTATGCCAACTCGGGGCCTACAAAGGGCAAACTGGTAAGAACAGGATGCTCATCAACCAATATGGATTGACAGATTCATTGTATTTCACCGATAAAGCAGCTGAATGGGGTGTAGATTTTAGCGGTTTTTCCACGCAGGCTGCATTTTTTGATTTTGACTTGGACGGCGATCTTGATATGTACTTATTGAATCATTCAGTGCATGACCCAGGCAATTATGGACAAGGATCCCTCAGGGAAATTCCAGATGCCAAAGCAGGAGACCGGTTGTACCGGCATGATAAAGGAGTATTCACAGATATTACCGGCACTTCCGGTATTCTTTCCAGTAAAATAGGATATGGTCTGGGTGTTTCTATATCCGATTTAAACATGGATGGATGGCCCGACATCTATGTTGGGAATGATTTTCACGAGAACGATTATCTCTATCTGAACATGAAAGATGGCACTTTTCGTGAAGTCATTGGTGAATCAATGGGGCATACCAGCCAGTTCAGTATGGGCGTTGATATAGCTGACCTAAACGATGATCAGAAACCCGATGTAGTAACACTGGATATGATGCCGCCGGACGAGTTCACCAGGAAAACTTCGGTCGGTGGTGACCGGTTTGAAATTGCCGAGTTCAAAAACAGCTATGGGTATCATCATCAACTTCCGAGGAACCATCTTCAAATAAACCTTGGCAATGTCGGAAGGTCACCTAGGTTTTCCGACATTGCACAATGGGCAGGAATAGAATCTACAGATTGGAGTTGGTCGGTATTACTGGCCGACTATGATAACGACGGGAAGAAAGACCTGTTCGTGTCCAATGGAATATTGCGCCGCCCAAACGATCTGGATTACCTCAATTACATTTCTAACCCAATCGTACAGAGAGATGCCACAGACCTCGAGATTGCCTCTCAAATGCCTTCGGGAAAGGTAAGCAATATGATTTTTTCGCAGGAGGAAGCGTTGCGCTTTCAAAACCGGACCGTGGATTGGAATTTAGTAAAACCCAGTATTTCCACTGGTGCCGCATATGCGGATTTTGATCTGGATGGAGACCTCGATATTATAACAAGTGAAATCAATGCTCCTGCAATTGTATACCGCAACGATATTAATCACAGCGCAAACAAAAACTTTATTCGTTTCGAATTGGTAGGAACAAGGAATAACCCTGGTGCCATAGGTACTACAATCATGGTCTTTTTGGAGGACCAGTCAAAAACCATAACACATCAACCAGTAAGAGGATTTATGTCCTGCAGCAGTCATAGACTGCACTTGGGGTTGGGTAAATGGGACGAGATCGATTCCGTGGTGGTTATTTGGCCAGAAGGAAATCGTGCTGTGATGCATGAAGTGTCGATTAACAATACAGTAAAAATCAATCAAGCAGACTACCCTGGTGATGTTCCTGTTGCACAGAGGAAGGAGTACATTCTTTTTGAAAAGACCAACCTGGTTGAACACGTTCACAGGGAGGATCCATATATCGACCTGGAAAAGGAAAAGTTGATTCCAGGACTACTGTCAAGAGAAGGCCCGGCCCTGGTTGTTGGAGACATAAATGGTGATCATATAGATGATCTCTTCATAGGAGGAGCGGCGGGAGAAAAAGCCTCGTTGTGGGTCCAGAATAAACAAGGCAACTTAATAGAGACCCAAAGGACATTCTGGGAGGGCGAAAGAGCTTATGAGGATACGGATGCCGTCCTAAAGGATCTTGATGGAGACGGTGATCTTGATCTTTTTGTTGCAAGTGGAGGAAATCATCTTGAGGAGGGATCTCCATTGTATGCCAACAGGCTTTATGAGAACGACGGGAATGGCCGCTTTACGCGAAAAAGAGGCGCATTGCCTTTGATTATACGGTGTACAAGCGTCGTTAAAGCTGTTGATTTGGATGATGATGGTGACGAGGATTTGTTTGTAGGTGATAGAATCGGTGACTACTATGGTGACAGGACCGAAGGTTACATTCTGGTTAATGATGGAAGCGGCTCGTTTAGAAATGTGATACCACTTCCTGGCCTGGGTATGGTGACGGATGCCGAATGGGCTGACATCAACAGAGATGGTAGAACTGATTTGGTGGTTGTTGGAGAGTGGATGCCGGTAACCGTTTTTTACAACCGGGCAAATGGGTTTGTACGGAGTGATGTAAAAGGTACTGAAGGACTTTGGTCCTCCATTTGTGTTACAGACCTAAACGATGATGGCTGGACCGATGTGATAGCAGGTAATTTTGGATTGAATCACAACTTGACCAGGGATAGGGAACAGCTCAGGCTTTATATAAAAGATTTCGATGATAATGAAAGTATGGATCCAGTCCTTTCTTATTGGAACGATGGCGAATTTCCCGTCCTTTCGAAGGACGAGTTGGTGTCGCAAATGCCGTTTATCAAAAAGTCATTCAACTCGTATAATGCATTTGCTACCGTATCAACACAAGGTGTTTTTGGCCAGGATGCGTTGAAGGAAAGCGAGCAATATGACCTGTACGAACTGGAAAGCATATGGCTCAAAAACATAAAAGGAGAAACCTTTGAAATCAGGGAGATGCCGGAAGAAGTACAATATGCTCCGGTCAATGCGATCAAAGAACTTTCCTTTCGCCAAAGCCATATAAAGTGGTTTGTCCTGGCAGGCAATAAACTGGATTTGATACCCCGGATAGGTATGCAAGCCGCCAATACGGGTATGTTAGCATCATTTGATGGCAAAAAATGGATTATACACGCAAGTGAAAAAACCGGGCTGTATTTAAAGGGAAATATTAATCATTTGGGTGCCATAAAAATCGTGGACAGAGGCAATCATTTGCTGGCAGCTTCGTCATCAGGGTCGTTACAAATTTATAAGTATGATGAGTCGATGATCAAGTCATTGCAACAATAAACTTGAAGTAGTTTGATCAAAGTAGATTACTGCGTCGAAGTAGTCTCTCATGACCATCTCAATGTAGTAATCACCAGGACTTCCCAAATAAACTGAGCCAATGCTCAACATATTCCTTTTGGCCGAAAGCCAATCGTTCACTTCTAGCGGGAGATCTTGAACTTGAAACGAAAAGGCGGATAGACCCGTACGATGAAACATTTCA
>JBFKOL010000005.1:0-38214 GCA_041628815.1 Saprospiraceae bacterium
ATATTCAGTGACCACGACATCCCGCAAATGCTTGGGAATCGTAATATGTCCATAATGAGGCACAATACTCGAATGTGCAATTCCATTTTCAAGCCTGGTACTTCTCAGGTTGAGGATGGAGTGTCCATCAGGTAATTCCTGAGCCATTGCGACGAAATTGTACTGACCTCCCACCCCACTTATCACCGTACCATCTTCCAGTCCGTCACTTACTGCGGCTCCACCCAGTGTATACATCATACAGGTATTGATAAACCGCGCATTTTTTCGGTGAAGCCGGTCCAGCAATTCATGACCATAGAGTTGATTGATCTTTTGAACACTTTTCATATGGATCAACCGGCGTTCTGATTTGGGAAGATCCCTAAGCCACTGGTAAAAGCTTTGAGGCCCAAGAAAAAATCCTCCATGCATCAGGTGACCGTTTCTCAGTTTCTTTCCCAGACAATGTTTCGCATAGAAGGCCAGATGCGAGGGTTCATGGACATAGGAAGAAATGCAGTGTCCATCAGCCGTGTGAATGTGACCATCTTCAAAGCGAACGTCATCCCTGAAAATTCCCCAATGAACGAGGTAGTCAAAGTCAGCCTTGGTCAACCGGTCATGGATCACGCGCTCTTTTACCAGGGTGAGCAGTATGTCAGTGTCGAAGGTCTCCTCTATCAAACCGGCATTGAGCAGTCGTTGCAACGCGACATCATCGTAAACCCTTTTCTTGATGACACCGTTTTCATAAAGCTGCCTGAATCCGTCAACGATCATTTCGGAAGCTCCCAATAACCCTTTGTCAAAAGTCTCCGTTTCCCCGAGTGTTTCGAACAAATCCCCGATTCTCCCCTCTCTCCTCAGATCCCCGATCATTTCCTTATATACCTCATTCTCATTTTGCCGCAACAACAAGCCGTAGATGGTTGCATCTCCCAAGGAACCGATGCCCACTTGTATTTCTCCGTCGTCTTTAACAAGTGCCGAACAATAAAGCCCGATCATGAAGTCAACATCGGGAACACTTTGTTTGGGAGGTCCAAATATTTGAAAGTAATCCGCCGGTTCATCATAAACCAGGTCAAAGAATTTGTCGGGCACCATTGCATCTCCATACATAAAGGGTAAATTTTCATTTACCTGGGCGACCAAGAGACACTTTTTACCCGAGTCATGGATCTTTTCTGCCAGGTCCAGTGTAACATCCGGATTGGAACTCAGAGAATAACAAAGCTGATCATCGATGATCTCTTTGGCTACCAATTGGGCAATGACATTGATACCCCTATCCATCAGGTCACGGACCACATGGGTGTAGTTGGACGATATATAATCACGTTGAATTTCACTCTTGCCAATGTACTTTCCGGGAGCAAAGTAAAATTCTATGACGCGAATATTCGGCGGGAGATTTCCATTTACCCTATCCATTTCGTAATGCAAATCCGGATAATCGCCAAAAATGCGTTCATTAAAAAGCCCGATAAAGCGTTTTTCAAGATCTGAATTTCCGACGGGTCTCTGCAGTGTTAGCGCGGTACATATCGTGAGATGTATGTTCTGATCATTCTTTGCCCGGTCGTAAAGGGCATTGATGATTGTATTGGGTTTACCCGCGCCAAGCGGAACACCTAAAACGATGTTGGATCCGGTTTGATGGATGATTTGGTCAACCAGTTGATCGCAATTCATAATTCCTGTTTTGCCTCAAAATAGGTCGATGTCGATGCTGAATCCATGACCACGGTCAGCAACTATGCGAATCTTTAACAGCCTGGGATCCCATCGTATGCCTGCCAAGGTAGAAGGCTGAAAATTTTTTCGTGCTGACTACGCGGGATTGTCCATATGACCGGCATAAGATTCAAGTACTCCATGAGAAATGCGCAGATCTTCTGAAACCGATATTTTGGGAAGAAGCGAAGTGGTCTTGTTGTGGAACTTTTGTGACCTTCTTAAGATCCTGTCCAGCAATTTCAGCGCCCTATGAATGAACGGTCCCTTGTTCAGCATCACACATTCTGACCGGTCTGCAAGTGCAGCATCCGTGATCTCTGAACGCGTGGGAATACCTTTCTTTGCCAAGTTGTCCAGCACCTGGGTGGCTAGAACATCGGGAATATGGGCGGTAGCGCATATTCGCCTTATCTCTTGTTGGATGGTTGCAAAGTCCTTCCATCCTGTTTCAATAGCAAGGTCACCGCGGGCAATCATCACTCCGACCGGAAAACGTCTCATGGCATGCAACAAAATATGAGGCAAATTCCGGAATCCCCTCATGGTTTCAATTTTTAGGATCACTCCTGCATCGGACTCCAGGTGATCGAGGGCTTTGTACAGGTCAATCACATCTTCTGCCTTGTTTACAAAGGAAAAATTGATGGTGTCGGCATACTTGGCAACGAAAGGTAGATCCTGAAGGTCTTTTTCCATAAGTCCTCCTATTTTTATATCAGTTGCCGGCAAATTGATTCCCTTATCTGATCTTAGCTTTGAGCCTTTAGGTTTGGCTGAGGTAATCTTTACCAATAGATGGTCGGAGCACACCTTTTCGATCTGCCCTTCGATCTTTCCATCATTGAAATGAATGGGTTCGCCTTCTCTTACGTCTTCAAATACTTCAGGAAGAGAACAAGAAATATGTGACGGCGTCGAAACATTCCCATCATCATCCAAAAGAGCCTGCTCTCCGGGTACTGGATCACGATCGAGCCGCAGCCAATCTCCCGTTTTCAAAACCAAGTAGTTTTCCTTGGCAAGTAGCTTGCCTACCTTGTGTACTTCAGCCCCTGAAGGCTTGACTTTGTGCAGGATCAACTGCGTTCCCGAAGCGACGTATGCAGAGTCCTTGCATAACCCAAAGCTACCCTCCTCCAATACTCGGTCAACGATAATCTTTATTTTTTTACCCCTGGTATCGATAAAATATACTTGGCTTCCCGGGCGCAACTTGCTGGCGAATAAGGGGTCGACGGGTAAAGTTGCATCCCATATTTCTCCTCGCGGAGGTACCACATCAGGTGCTGCCAACCAGATCCTGGCAGCCTCTGCTACATTTCCAAAGTCGTCTCGACGAGGCTTAAAGTGAATGACTTCTGGTCCGGGAGTCATGGGTCCCGTACGCAACTTCGGACCAGCCAAGTCCATAGTTATGGTACAATGATTGTTAAGTTTCTGTCCAGCTTCGCAAATATTATCGATCATTGCCATCCATTCAAGGGTGTCACCGTAGGCACAATTTATACGGGCACAATTCATCCCAAGGCTAATGAGCCGTTCGACGTATTTTTGATCCTCTGCTGCTCTAGTCGGCAGGGTGACCATTATCCTCGTGTTTCGTTTTTTGGACTTCCATCCAAAAAGGGCTTTGTTATTCTTGCGCAGAACACGGTGGGATTTCTTTCGTGTCATACCCGAAAACGTCCATGGTTTTACGGGCTCACCGCACAGACAGCAAACAATTCTCCTCACACTTAAAAGACTGTGCATGACATGTCCTTCAATATTATTCAGCAAAGGCAATCCTAAATCTTCCAACTCGCTTTGTAACTGGTCTACGTCGAAGGAACGAAAAGCCAGATAGTGAACCATATTAATGGCACTGGCCTTCATCATTGGATGTACTTGCACTATGAGCTCCGCATAAAACGATTCAAATTCTTCCGCCCTCCCCAGGATCTCATCGATCTTATCCCCAACATAGGTATATCGCTCGTTTAGTGATTTCATAGTCCTCCGATTATCATATGATTGAATTCAAAGATGTCCTGTCCGCCGTCATAATTAAAATGAGATAGGTCACCTGCAACACTGAATTTGATTCTGAAACTGGACATATTAGGCAAGCAATACACCCAAAACCTAAAATGGCAGTACGCCACATGCTTTACCCTATTTTCAGTTATAACTTTTTAGTCATCATAGCAAGCACGCATCCTGGAAATTCAATTAATTCTTTATTCTATCGTCCTTTTACTGCAAGTATCCAGTTGACCAATAGGAAGTGATTACATTACGAGCCGACATCCTTAGCCAAAGCATCGTCCACAACATGAATTTACGAGGTTTGGCGCCAGTTATCTCCATTGGCCTTCAACCTTTTTGAAAAAGGGATACGGCTTTACTGAGGATATTATTCATCATTTGCAAGAAGAATGATATCATGGTTTTCATTCAACCAAATGGACGCTTATCGGTTGTAAACATTGAAACGTTAAATAAAAATGGAAGTACAGCCTACAACAGTGAAGCGAAACGATAAATGCATCCGGACTACGCACGACGTTCATCCCCTGATTGTTAAGCGATGGAGTCCTCGATCTTTCAGTGAACGAATGATCAGTGATGTTCAGATAGCTGAAATTTTTGAAGGTGCATCACTGGCAGCAAGTGCTTTTAACGAACAACCCTGGAAATATGTTTATGCAAAGAGGGGTTCTGAAGCATTTTCTGATATGAGACAATGCCTTTCAGCCGGCAATCAACCCTGGACAGAAGGCGCCGCCGTGTTGGTGGTCAGCATAGCCAGAAAAATTTTAACCCGCAACGGTAAATACAACGCATGGGCAGAACACGACGTGGGAATGGCCAATGCACAATTGCTACTTCAGGCGATATCCAAAGATATCTATGGTCATTGCATGGCTGGATTTGATAAAGACAAAATCTCCAGACTCTTGCGACTTTCAGAGGACGAAGCTCCCATTTGCATGATTGCATTGGGATACCTGGGAGATCCCAATGCACTTGAGGAGCCATACAGATCCAGAGAAAAAGCACACAGGACAAGAAAACCACTGAACGAATTCATCCATGAATGGAAATAGAAGAATCGTTAGCTCGTCCTTTCGGCAAACAAGCACGATCTGTTAAATCATTCAAAGAAAGAGCTGAAACATTCACAGCTGTTTGTCGGTCTCGATGTTGTACTTAATTTTCTGCAGGATATTCCTGGCCTGATCTCTCACAATGCCTTGCACAATTCCCGAAGCCAGTTGAAAAATGCCCTTCAAACGGAAGTTGAGATCTATGGTAAGCTGTGTTTGTGCATGTGTCGGCGTAAGAACCATGGACACTTCAATCGGAAACACACTCTTCAATGTTTTTGCCTTTAAGTACCGATTAGGCTCAAGTTGCGTAACTATATAAGTCGTTTCCAGTCTCCGTCCTCCAATTTTCGCGACTTCTATGTATCGACTTCCTTTCCGTATGGGCAACGGATCTAGCATGACTACTTCTTCAAGAGCAGGTATGTATTCCGAGCGATTGTTTACATCCATCAGGTAAGCAAAAATGGCAGGTGCAGATTTCTTTATGGTAATATTTTCTACGACTTTCATGGAATGTGACCCAATCAAACTTTACAATGTCTCCCCTGTGTGGATCACTGCTTTTAATTCGTGGAGAATATTGTAGAGGCCGAAATAGGTGCGATTCACATAGATCCCATGTTTGGACCCCCTGGTCCCGTTACCGCGCCACAGTTCTTTCTTGGCTATAACATCCTCTGCCATCGCATAGATCTGGTCGAAGTAGCCCGCATCGCTGAAATCAAATACCTCGCTTCTAAACGGTCTACCCAAAAGTTCGATCATGGTGCTGAACAGGGTAAAAAAAGTTCCCCTTTTCTCGGGGCTATCCGTCGGATGTATAAACTCAAGCTTCTCGAACAGACGCATCATTTTTTCGTCATCGCTGAAAAGGTCATCTTCAACAAGCTTAAAGTAATCAGTGTAAAAATCAGCAGGTATTTCTTTCACACAACCAAAATCGATGACTGCCACCTGCCCTTTAGGCGTAATAATAAAATTCCCTGGATGGGGATCGGCATGCATGATCTTGAGTTCGTGCACCTGAAAATTGTAAAAGTTCCACAAGATTTGCCCGACACGGTTTCTTTCCTCCTGGGAAGGATCCCCAGCAATCCAATCCCTTATGTGGTCACCCTTGATCCAGTCCATGGTCAGGATCCTGGAAGATGACCATTCGGGATAGTATTTTGGGAATGTTAATCCATCGATATGCCGGCAAGCATTGCTTATTTCTACGGATCGGCTCAACTCCAACTCATAATCGGTCTCTTCCAGCAACTTGGTCTCCACTTCTTCCATATAAGGCTCGAGATCTTTGGCTTTGACATTCATGATGCGAGCAGCAAGCGGCTTGGCAATTTTCAGATCATTACTCACGCTTTCAGCTACTCCGGGATACTGAATTTTTACAGCCAGCGTCCTATTGCCCATGCCTGCACGATGTACCTGCCCAATTGAAGCTGCATAAACCGCTTTTCTGGAGAACCGATCGAAAAGCTCGTGAGGTTTTTTGCCCAGTGTTTTGGTAAAAGTTCGCACCACAAGAGGATAAGACAATGGAGGGGCGCTGTATTGAGCCAATTGGAATTTATCTGCATAAACCTTGGGTAAGAGTCCCTGGTCCATGCTGAGCATTTGGGCTGCCTTTAATGCACTGCCCTTTAATTCACTTAACGACTTGTAGATGTCGCTGGCATTTTGCTCATCAAGACGTTCCTTGTCAACGTCCTGATTCAACGCTTTCTTGGTATAATATCTCAGATAGTTTCCTCCTACCTTGACTCCTGTTGAAACAAATTTGGATGCCCTTTGTACTTTGCCGACAGGTATGCGCACTTGCTCTTTCATATTTTCTCAGCGAATATTTCTGTTTTGAATAATAAATTTTCCCAGATCCAGGATGGAATCCAGGGCATTTGGCGCTATGAGGTCCATCGATACGTTGACCGCTTTTTCGATGGCCGCATCCGCCGTTTCTTTTTCCTCGCTACGGTCACTTGACCAGAAACTCAAGACAAAGCGCAACTGAATCCAAAACCCATGCGTGTAATGCTTACTGGACAGAAGCCTATTGGCAACCTCGCCGGAGGACCTTCCTTCATCGATCAGTTCAACGATGAATTCATCAAATTCTTTTTTGAAAGAGCGAAGTACAGCAGGCCTTGGACTCAAGTTTTTTGGACCGACAGTCTTACGAACAAAGTGAATGTACCTTTCCAGAAACTCAGCCATCGTATAGTAAAAAGCAAGAAGTTTTTCCCTGATCGAATAACCAGGATACTCCGGGTCAACAGATAGAACTTCCAGGGTTGACTGGATTATGAACAACCAAAGCCGTGAATTACAGGCTTCTAAACTTTCAAAATGTACAAAGAACTCCTTTATGTTCACGCCCATCTCCTCACAAAGCACCTCCTCATCATCGGGAAAAAGCCCGTGGCTGGAAAGGTAATCTTCCAGCCCTTGAAAAAAAAGCTCCTTTTTAATGTTACTCATATTGAACGGTGATTAACTTGAATGAGGCAGTTGAGGAACGCCTCAATTGAAAGATCTGGTTATTTGCACCTATTAACTTCGAGGTCATCACAAATCTCATGGTACTAACAAATGTCACGAACAAAAAGTTATGCGGAGAACATCTTTTTTAGTACTTAGTTATCTAATTACAGTCAGATTGACGAGAAGTCGTTGATTCTACACTCGACAATATACCCTACAAAACTCCTATATCCATACATATTTGAAAAAGTCTTGATGTCACAAGGGAAGAAGTCCGCCGTTACTTTTAGCTTTGCGAGCTCAATTCGAAAATATGAACGAGAATACAGGCTCATCATGGAGTCATCCTTATGAACCGGATCCCCAGTATTCTAAAAGGGTGGTTTACCTTTCCATGGAATTTGCAATAGATCAGTCGTTAAAGATTTATTCTGGTGGCCTTGGGTACTTAGCGGGATCCCATATGCGGGCTGCTTTCCAACTTCGACAGAATATGATCGGAATAGGGATGCTTTGGAAATTTGGTTATTACGATCAGGTAAGGGACGAACAGAGCAATATGAAAGTACTTTACCGTGAGAAGTTTTACTCTTTTCTCATTGACACCGGTATCAAAGTACCTGTTTATATAAAAGGTCACAAAGTGATGGTCAAGGCCTACTATCTCCCTCCGGATATCTTCCAAACGGCCCCGATGTATTTTCTGACTACCGATATTGATGACAATGATACACTTGCTCGAACCATTACTTCCAACCTCTATACGAATAACGGTGCAACACGTGTGGCACAAAGCATTGTCCTCGGAATAGGGGGCGGGCGTGTAGCCGAGGTACTAGGTGGTGCAGATTTATTTCATATGAATGAAGCCCATTCGCTGCCTGTGGCATTTTACCTGTTGGACAAATACAAGGACCTCAACGAAACCCGAAAACGACTCGTTTTTACGACCCATACGCCTGTAAGGGCGGGGAACCCTGTAAGGAGTACCAACTTACTCAGAGAAATGGGGTTCTTCAACGGTTTGCCATTTGAAAAGGTCATCCAGCTGACCGGCATGTACGGACAAGACTTTGAGTATACACCGGCAGCCATGCGCTTATCAAAAGTAGCCAATGGTGTATCGCAAATGCATGGTAGTGTGGCATTTGACATGTGGAAATCCTATAGTGGTATTTGCGCAATAAGGGCGATCACCAATTCTCAGGATGAAAAATACTGGACCGACAGAAGATTAAAAGATGCTTTTGAAAAGAACGATGACGCCGCATTGATTGATCGAAAAAAACAGCTGAAGAGACTGCTTTTTAAAATTGTAGCGGACCAGGAAGGAGATCTTTTTGACGAAAACATCCTGACCATAGTTTGGGCCCGCAGGTTTGCGGAATATAAAAGGGCCGAATTGATCATGCGCGACATTCAACGCTTTGAAAAATTGATAAACAACCCAAACAGACCGGTGCAAATCATTTGGGCCGGAAAACCTCATCCGGAAGACAGCCATGGCATAAGCGTATTCAACTTTGTTAAGAGCAAGACATACCTCCACAAAAATATAGCCATCCTTACCGGCTATGAATTAGAGCTTTCCTCAGCACTCAAAAAGGGGGCAGATATCTGGTTGAACACTCCCCGAAGACCTAAAGAAGCGAGCGGTACCAGTGGAATGACTGCGGCGATGAATGGAGCCATCAACCTCTCTATCCAGGACGGCTGGATACCAGAGTTTGCACATCATGGACACAACGCTTTTGTGTTGCCGATAGCAGATGAAAACAGTGACCGCTATCAACAAGACAATTTCGACCATGAGAATTTAATGCGAATCCTGGAAAATGAAGTCGTTCCCATGTATTACGACCGCCCCGGTCGCTGGATGGAAATTGTAAAAAACAGTATG
This sequence comes from Saprospiraceae bacterium, assembly GCA_041628815.1. Taxonomy (GTDB): domain Bacteria; phylum Bacteroidota; class Bacteroidia; order Chitinophagales; family Saprospiraceae; genus JBFKOL01. The sequence goes on from JBFKOL010000005.1 coordinate 9,196, forward strand.
AGGGAGGTGGTCCCGATGTTTGACTCTAAAAGGATGGCGCACGAATATTATGAAAAAATTTACCTGCACCAATTTGAGCAATGATACCACTAGCTGTGATCGCACCTGATCACCGTGGTCCTCTGTACACGACTAATGGAATCTGCTCTTTTAATACCTTCTAAGGTCTGACCTTTTTGGTTTTCTTCAATTCATTCCCATCGGTATCGACTTGTACAACTTTCATGTCGAGTGCTTCAAGACCTGATAGGATTTTGGCTTTGTCCCCTACAACGAAGAAAGACAGATCACCGGGTCTTACAATTTCTTTGCTCAGTAATCTCACTTCTTCAACGGTAAGGTTTCTCACTTCCCCATCATACTTCTTGTAATAGTCCTCAGCAAGATCATATTGAATGATTTCACTCAATGATCTCAATACGGCACTATTTGTTTCCCATGTTCCGGGTAACTTGAGAATCGTGTTTTGTGTGGTCTTTTCAAACTCCTCGACGGTCATTGGCCTCATTCCAATAAATTCCTTGTACTCTTTAATTATCTCCTGCATAGATTCAGGTGTCTTGTCCGTTTGCACCGAAGCGAAAGCGAGCATGGGGCGTTGTCCTTTGGCATCCAGGATAAAAGCACCGGCACCGTAAGACCAATGTTTATCTTCACGTAGATTCATATTGATTCTCGAAGTAAAATCACCACCTAGGACGCTGAGCATGGCATCTTTAGCTACCTCTGAAATTTCCCCGTAGGACGGTACGAGGTAACCTGCAATAATGACTGACTGCAAAGATTCAGGCCGGTCCATGATGTAAATGGAGCCACCTTTTTGGTGGTCAACCCTGGTGATATCCTTCTTCTTTATTATCCCCTTTTCCCAATCCCCAAAATGATCCTCAACAAGAGCAATAAGTTCATCCATGGCAATATCGCCAACGACACACAGTGTGGCATTGTTCGGTTGAATCCAGTCCTGATAATAAGTGCGCATATCAGTAAGACTCATTGAGAACACGCTTTTTTCATCTCCTGTACCTGTAAGAGGCATACTGTAGGCATGTCCTTCACCATATAGAAATTTGGGCATGACCCTGATGGCCATCTGAACGGGATTAGCCTTCTCTCTTTGAATATCTGCAAGCCTTTCCTTTTTAAGCCTTTCAAATTCTGCCTGAGGAAAAGAAGGGTGCCTGACCACATTCGAATAGAGGGCCATACTTTCTTCAAGCGTTGGCTTCAGCGTATTCATACTGATGTGTGAAGCATCGAGTGACGCATAAGAATTGAGGGAAGCTCCAAGCATTTGAAGCTTTTCGCTGATTTCCAGGGAAGTCATTGACTGGGCTCCTTCATCCAGCATATCCATGGCGAGGGAAGCTGTCCCGGGTTTTACAAATTGGTCAGCAGCATATCCGGCATCAAAAATCATATCCATTACCACGGTTGGAACATCTTTTCGTTGAGCGAGAACGATTTCCATTCCATTTGGAAGTCTCTTGCGCTGAATATCAGGAAACTTCGCAGCTACCGGTTCGCCAAGCGCCGGAAGACCTGTCGTCCTGTCGACGATAGATTCTTCAGTGGAATAGTCAGGAAAAGGGGTGCATATCAATGTATGCTTTCCTTTCGCCAACCATTTTTTGCAAACTGATTGAATGTCTTCTGGTGTGGCATTTTCTATATAAGAAAGGATCGTTTTATAGAAATCCGGCGTGCCGGCGTAAACTTCATATTGTGCCAGGATATCTGACTTTCCGCCAAATCCACCAATGCGCTCAATGCCCTTTATGAAATTTGCAAAATATTGAGATTTCGCCCTGTTCAATTCTTTATTGGTTGGCCCTTCATCCAGGAATTTTTTCACTTCATCGATAAGTGTTTGCTCTACTTCTTCCAAGGATTCTCCCGGTTTGACATTGGCCTGGATGATAAAATTACCGGCTATCTCTTTTGACCATTGGAAGGCGTTCACCGATGAAGCTGTTTGATCATTGTAAATCAATCTTTTATACAGTCTTGAATTTTTGCCCGTCGTCAAGATGCTTGCCGCCAGATCCAGGAGGGCATCTTCCTTACTCATATATTCAGGAGTATTCCAGCACATGACTATCCTCGATTCCGGGACCCTGTCCTGGTATGACATTCTCGTATCCACCGTCCTCTCAGGAATATCGACTTCAGGTCTGGACAATTTGGGTCCAGAGCCGATATGGCCAAAATATTTCATCGTTTTCTGGTAGACCTCTTCAGGGTTGACATCCCCGGCCACCACAATTACTGCATTGGCGGCCCCGTAATAAGTGTTGAACCACTGCTGTACGTCTTCCAGTGAAGCGGCGTTGAGATCCTCCATTTCCCCAATTACCGTCCAGGAGTAAGGATGACCCTTGGGAAACATGGCTTTGGTAATAAGGTTGTACTGCTGGCCATAAGGTTGATTCTCGCCTTGTCTTTTCTCATTCTGTACAACACCTCGCTGTTCGTCAAGCTTGGCCTGGTCAATGGCTCCAAGTAGATGCCCCATTCTGTCAGATTCGAGCCAAAGGACCTGTTCCAGTCCTGCCAATGGCACATTTTGAAAGTAATTCGTTCGATCATTGTTGGTTGTACCGTTCAGATCGGTTCCCCCTATCCGCTCCAATGCCTGGAAGTAATCATCATTAAAGTGTTCACTACCATTGAACATGAGATGTTCAAAAAGATGGGCGAACCCGCTTTTCCCCTCTTTTTCATTCTTGGATCCCACGTGGTACCACACATTGACCGCGGCGATGGGTGCCTTGTGATCTTCATGAACAATCAATCGCAATCCGTTGGGTAATACGTATTTCTCGTAGGGAATATCAATATCGGCACTTGAAAATTTCATATCCTGTGCTTCAGTATAAAAAGCTGAAAAAATAAGTAACAAAAAAATGGTGAAGGTTGCTGCTTTCATGATGATAGATTTTTGAAAGGTCGAATTTATTACATTCTGGCCACATGATCTTCTGATGTGCCCTGTGAACCACCTTTAGCTGCCCAATGTCCCGCATAAATTGACATACGCCCTAAAATCCTCGACGTTTATCCGATTATTTTGGCACATCGCATTCGTCATATCATCTTTCCGCTTTGTTTTTAATGACTTCCTTCATGAGCCACTTCAAAGTCTTACTGTTTTCACTTTCATGGTTGGTTTTCCTCCCATTTGGTTTTTCACAGCAATCGACCAATGATCCCATGAAAGTGGGTATAAGCGTCGGAAACTCGACAAAATTTTCAGGGCTAAGATTCAATTTTATTGACCGCAATATCGAAAAGATCAACGGCATCAATTTTACCATATGGCAAACCAAGAATGAAGAAGAAGTATCCGGAACAATGAGTGGCATATCCGTGGGTCTGCCGGTGGTGTACGGTACAGACCATCTGAACGGTTTGGGTATGGGCATTATTGGTATCGGTGCTCGACAAAATGTTTCTGGTGTCTACATTGGCGGGCTCGCAGTCGGGGCTGGCAATGATCTAAAGGGTATCAACGCCGGTGGCTTGGCTGTAGGAGCCGGTGGTGATGTTACAGGGATAAACCTTGGTGGCCTGGCTGTAGGAGCCGGTGAAGATGTTACAGGGATCAATGTCGGTGGACTGGCAGTGGGAGGTGGCGGTGAGCTCACCGGCCTCAATATCGGAGGATTGGGTGTAGGTGCAGGTGAAGATGTCCGAGGCATCACGATAGCCGGTCTTGCGGCCGGAAGCGGTGGTGATATCAGCGGCGTCACCGTTGCAGGCCTTGTCGCGGGAGCAGGGCAAAATATGTCCGGTATAAATATAGGTGGCCTTGTCGCCGGAGCAGGCGACAATCTCAGCGGGCTTAATATTGGCGGTCTTGTCGTGGGCGCGGGATCCAATGTAGAAGGTATCAACGTGGGAGGTCTGGCGGCTGGCGCCGGCAATAGGATGTCAGGTCTGAACATTGCGGGACTGGCGGTCGGTGCACCAGAATTGAACGGATTGACTGTAGCACCCATTGCAGGAGGCGTACGGGTATCAGGGCTAACCATCGCTCCTGCGTATTTCAGAATACCCTACCAGGCTGATGAGCTGGGAGTGATGAAAGGCGTCTCACTGAGCACATTTAACCATATCCAAGGCGTACAGAAAGGGTTGAGCATCGGTATACTGAATATTGCACGCAACCTGAAAGGCGTACAGCTCGGGCTGATCAACATCGCTCACAGCAACAGGAAAGGACTCAAAGTCCTGCCATTTTTTAATGCGCCGTTTAGGTAGTTTTTGATTCTATCTTGAATTTAAAAGTATGCCATTGAATAGAACTGATCTTCAACCCTGAACATTTTTCATATATCAATTCTTCTCTGGTATATACATCCAGATGTCGTCAAGAATAACGCCATCGTTTTCACCGAAACCCACAAATGCCCTTCCATCCTGTGAGACACTGAATGCATTCCGGCGTGGAGTTCCAGGAAAGTCTTCCAGCTGCTCCCAATAATCATCCGAGGGATCATCAGGATCCTCACCGGGACTGAATCTCCAGAAATTTTGCGAGTAAATCAATCCGGACCCCGCCCCGGTGACGACATAACCATAATCGTCAATACCAAAGGCTGTTGCGAAGTTGGGTGGGCTGCCGGGAAACTTCCCGAGATACTCCCATAATGCGGGGACAGAAGCTGTGAAAAAGTAGTTTTCAGGAACGGTATTGAATCGCCAGATGTCATCTCCTGAATTGCCTGCACCCACGAGATAATAGTAATCCCCGATAAGAAAGCCCATGGGCTCCTCATCGACCAATTCTTCCGGTATATCGATTCTACACCAGGGATCGCACTCGTTGTTTGGGTCACTTGCACACCACAACCAAGCTGGTCCAGCTCCAACAACATGGATGTAAAAATCATTCAGTGGTCCTGAGAAAGGACTGGCCCCGAGACCAGCAAAAATGATGTCAAGCTTGTTATCAAAAAAATCAGCGCTATGACTGAAAAACAATGGATTGACACGTCTACTTTTAGGAAAACTCGGTCCTTGAGCCCACGTGCCATTTGATAAATCGTACTGCCACAAATTGATAACAGGTTCACACAGGTTTATAAAATCAAAAATGTCATCATCAGGGCAGGCATCACCCACCCCATCAAAATCACTGTCAAGTTGATCGGGGTTGTAGACATTTGGGCAGTTGTCACATAAATCTCCCACACCATCATAGTCAAAATCTCCGTTGCCGGGATTATAGGTTCCGGTACAGTTATCGATCCTGTCAGGAACTCCATCACTATCCGAATCTTCACTACCGCCGAAATTGCCCAGGTAGGCCACATCGCCGACTGTCGTCATGACATCGACTCCCAAACCGTCAAAGATGGACAACTCATCAAGGGTCAATTCAATCTGGTCCAAATTCTCCAACACCGATTGGGGTATGCAGTCAAATGGATCATTTTCGTTGCATCCCGTCAAATCTATGTCAGCAATAAATCCGTCGCTATAATACAAAATCGCAGAAATACGAGGCCTGGTTAGGATGATCGGCGACACAACTCCTTCCTCAAAATTGACGATATTGACATCCGTTAAAGATCGATTGTTTCGAAAACCAAAACCCATTAGCACATCAGTTTCGCCAAGCACGGTAGACGCCACCAAAGGAGCCCTCCTCCCTTCAAGTGAAAAAGGCATGCGAATCCATGCATCTTCCAGCTCCACCCTATACTCAATCACCTCTCCATAGAATACCGCTTCACCGAAATTGGCCTCGGCAAAGGCGCGGATGTAATAGGTAGCTCCATTTTCAATATTCTCAATGGTGGAGGTGAAATTGTTATCGCCACTCAATTTGCCAAGTGAAACACAATCCCCAGATACCAAATCAGGGACAGTCGAGTCTAACGACCAACAATGACCGTGATCTGTTATCAACAAGTTGGGGTCGAGACCTTTTGCCATTCCCAGAATAGAAATGGTGCGACCGCGCTCATAGTTCACTTCACCGGTAAGTAGGACAAATGGGTTTTTTGTGTAAACCAAGGTTTCACCGAGAATGGGAGATCCATTGAATACGGCAAATGCCCGGTAGAAAACAGTTTCTCCTGGCAAAACACCTTCAAGGAGGCCTGTGAAAGAACCATTTCCTATCGGCCCCTTGTGTTGAATCCCTTCATTCAAGTCCAGATTCGGATTTTCAAACCTCTTGGACCAGACAAAACCGTGATCATCCACATTGGGGTTCAATTTCAAGCCGGCAATGGTTCCACAAACTTGACCTACTCTTGCAATACTGTCACAGTTCATTGTACTTACTTCGACGAAGTCAATTTGTGCAAAGTCGTATTCCGAACAGGCCGTCCACAACAAAATCGATACCAGTGTACAAGTCTTGGTAAATGTGATCACTTGTCCCATATGCATCAGTTCTGTAGTGGAATATATTGCCATAGGCCACTGCCATCACTTTCTCCTGAATTTTCTTTTCCAAATCCTAAATACCCATTTCCAAGGTATTCGAATGCTAAAGGATTTTTTACCAATCCGGCAGGAAGGTCCATACGTCGAATCCAGCGATCCTGATCGAAATTGTATTCCCAAAAGTTGTTTGTCCTTTCCGGTATATAGACATATCCAGAATTGCCGATAGTAAACCATGCTGCTGGTAAAAAAAGTGCTATGCCCAATGGAAAATCGGACGCTCTAATCCAGTCTCCTTCCGGATTCGATTCAAAGTTTAGACACCAGAAATCCCTGTTTTGTCGGAAAAGTGTCAACCCCATGCAAACGGTTTCTTCAAGCTCAAAGACCACCGTTGACTTTGGAGAAGATCGTCCCATCCTGGGGAATGCTGGTCCTGGGGTCAACTCAAAATTATTGAGATCCACTACTACAAAGTCGGTCAGCAATTGGCCATTCGGGTCACTTCCAAAGCCAATATATCCTTTGTCTCCCACCAGAAACCCGAGAGCTGCATTGCGACTCAAAGCTGGCAGACTGGCATATAAATCGATATAGATGTCCTCTATGGGTGAATAAATGTAAAGATCCGTAGAATATTCACCGCCCGATTGCTTACCGAAACCATAGTATAAAAAACCATCAGCAGTAAAATATCCGGCTCCTCTTACCAGTGGTGGGCCCGTTTTGGCCACCCATGTATTATTATCTGGAGAATAAATACCCCGGTCTTGTCCATATGACAAAAAAACTCCATTATCTATCACAGATAAGAGGTCTGGTATTCCTCTCATTACTTCTATCGGAGGAGTGTTTTGTTTGAATATCCAAACGTCTCTTTCTGTGAAGGACAAAGTGGAATCGGAATAAACCGTCTTTCCGTCAACAACGATAAATGCCCTGACAGTATAGGTAGTAAGAGGTTCAAGGTCAGTAAGTACACTTGTTATGACCGCCTCACGAGATCTGATATCACCTTCGGACATGAAATTGTCCAATTCAATTACCGGTTCAGCTCTTTCCGTACCCCAAACATGTCCGATCGAAGTGATCTCTAAGCCGTCCGGTACTCCTTGTACCGAACTGTAAACGGCAGTACCAACATTGCTTATTCTTACAATAGAATCCATGGATAACATGAAGTTCGCTGGCCTAACATCAAATGAAATGACGGGCCCAAATATCACTTGATCACCTTTGACAGCAAAAGCTCGGACATAAACCGGCGTATTGAATGTCAAATTATTCAACTCGGATACAAAAAGTCCACCCGAAGAACGAGGCCCGAGGAAATCCACCTGATCGGCAAGCGTCGGTCTTTCATTTTCGTTGGACCAAACATGTCCGTGTTCCGTCACCGGATCTCCTTTTACCAAATTGATCAGTTCGCTGGTCACTGTAGCAGAAACAGTAGTAACATTAGAGACTGCCGTGTTGGATAATTCCAAAAAAGACACACGATCAAAATCGTAATTCGTGCATCCAACAATCCCATTCAATGAAAGAACCAATAAGGATGATGAGCCGAAAAAGAAAAAAATAGAAAGAGACATACCGGAAAGAAGAGTGTCCTTCGCGTGAAGTATTTTTTTGGTTGGCAGACAGCGATTGGGCATACGTGATAAATCGGTAAACCAATTACTCCTTTAAGTTAATGAAATAATGAGAGAAAAGTCCGACAACCAAGTGGTTGACAAATCCTCCACATATCCGTCCTAAAATAATATCGCAGAATCATTATCTTTAAAGAGAGACATTCCAATGGTCTCATTTGATCTTCCATTTACACTGCTGCAACCATGAGTTCAATTTTCATTAGCCATAGCAGCGCAGACAACAAAATCTCCGAGGAGATTAAGGACTGGCTCGTCCAAAAGGGACATCAATCTGTTTTTCTTGATTTTGATCCCGATCATGGCATTCCATCCGGAAGCAATTGGGAAAAAGAACTGTATAAAAAGATAAAAGAGTGCAGGGCAGTAATCGTTGTATGCAGCAAATCATCCATGAAGTCGAATTGGTGTTTCATGGAAATAACCTATTCGAGGGCCTTAGGTAAACGAATATTTCCGGTAAAGGTGGATAACTGCGAAGTGAGTGATGTCCTGCGGGATTCGCAAATCACAGATCTCACGACAAACAAAGACGAGGGCTACGAAAGGTTGTGGCAAGGTATGCTGGCAAGTGGACTCGATCCCACGGATTCTTTTCAGTTTGATTCGAGCAGGTCTCCCTATCCGGGCTTGCTCTCTTTTCAAGAAGAAGATGCCGCCATTTTCTTTGGACGCGACCAGGAGATAAGCGAACTATGCGACCTGATGAGCCGGTTGTATCGGATCAAAAATGGTGGCTTGATTGTCGTACTGGGTGCGTCCGGAACAGGTAAATCATCGCTCGTCCGAGCAGGCGTATTACCAAGAATTAAGAAAGATGCACAAAGATGGATAGTAATCGATCCTTTCAGACCAAAAAACAATCCGGCAAGGGGATTATCCCAGTCGCTCAGTAGGGCTTTCGACCGATATGGAATTAAAAAATCGCAGAGCCAGATATATGCACAGATTGTGTCTGGTTTTAAAGAGACAATTGCGCATAAAGGTTTATCAAAAGAATTCGATGACTCGAGTGGTGTTGAGGCCAGTTACAATGAGACCGATATACGCCAAAAAATCAAGGAACTAGAGGAATTGCTGGCCATTGATCACAACTCTCAACTTCAACGAGTCCTTCGCATTTTGAAAGAGTTAGTGATCAAGTCTCCACAAAAAAAGCATACTGGTCCATTAGATAAAAAACCAACGCCGACATCTGAAAATCCCATCAACCAACTTGTAAAAGAATTGATCCATTATTCCGGTCATGAGGAAGCCGTGGTCTTAATTACAATTGATCAGTTTGAAGAGATTTTTGGTAAAGGGGATGAAGATTCGAACCATAGGTTCATGATCATGCTCAGAGATGCTTTTGAACATGCTGAAAATCGATGTGCTGTTCTCCTTACCATGCGTTCAGATTTTCTTGAACCATTTCAAAAGGCTGAAGCCCTGCTCGATGTGCAGTTTGACAACATCTCGTTAGGGCCGCTAAGTACGGAAGGAATAACGAGTATTATAGAGAAGCCTGCTGTACTTGCCAATATTGAAATCGAACCTGGACTTACAGAGACAATGGTGACCGATGCCATCAAGAATAATTCACTGCCACTGTTGGCCTTTACATTGAGAGAATTGTACGAACGCTTTGGACAAGATGGCATCCTCGGCATTAACGAATACCACGCGAGTCTTGGCGGACTTGGTGGGTCCATCGCCCGGGTTGCCGATTCTACTTTGGCCACCCGCGTACTCAACACAGAGCAGCAAATTCATTTGAAGAATGCGTTCCTCGGTATGGCCGAACTCAACGATCAAGGTGAGTTCGTTAGACGAGCGATTCTGTGGAACGAAGTAAATCCGGAAATTCATCAGGTTATACAAGATTTTATCGATGCACGTCTTCTGGTATCCTATGGGGATGATAACAAGGTTTTTGTCGAGGTAGCCCACGAGGCGCTGTTCAAATCCTGGAAGCGTTATGCCGTATGGTTGGAGGAAAACCGTGAATTCATTACCTGGCGAAAGAGGATACAGGATTCAACAACTGAATGGGATCAAAATGACAGGGATCAAAGTCTCTTATACAGAGGGGCCAATCTTATCCGTGCAAAGGATATGATGGAAAAGTATCCGAATGCACTTGTGAATATGGAAATGGAACAGGACTTTTTCAACAACAGCATTAATCTTGAATCTCGAGAGCTCAAATCGATTTCACGCAGAAGAACCATGATATTGACAGGGCTTAGTGTCGGATTATTGGCAATAAGTTTTCTCGCATTTTTAAATGCGCGGGAATCCAATAAGAACAAACAGTTATTTGATAAGCTTTCTGTCCAGGTGGATTCCACCAGGACGGCAACGTACGTAACACATATACAAAAAGGTAGGGCCCTGATGACCGATACCTCTTACAGTGCTGCCATAGTCGAATTTAACAATGCCCTGGAACTCATACCCAACGACTCCATTGCCCAGGCCCTGAAGACTTTCAGTTTGGCACAACTTGATAAAAAAGAGAAGTACGACTTGTTGATGACATTAGGAGATTCGTTGTATGGTGAAGGGCCCCAATACTATATCGATGCCCTTGAATACTACAGGGAGGCTGAAAAACTTAATTTCAGCAATTATGCGAAACATCGTGTGGATCGCACGAATAGTCAATTAGCAGGAGCGAAGATAGAATTCGAAAGAAAAGGCGATATATTCCTCGAAGTGAAGGGATACCAGTTTGCATTATGGAACTACGAAAGAGCGCTTAGGATCAATCCGGAAGATCAAGAACTTCAACAAAAGGTTTCTTTATGCCAAACACTTATCAACGGCTAATGATGATGAACAAATACCCTTACCGGCTTTTAAAAGGATTTTCAGCGACCATTGTATTTGTATTCGTTGCTCATGCCATAAACGGACAGATAACACTTCTCCAAATTGATTCTATCATTCTCAGCACACAGGTTGACCTGTCAAAGGATTTTCTCAGCCATGCGGATGAAAAACCTTTACATCTGGCGATCAAACAGGGTGAACTCTCCATTAAATTCCCACTTCCGGGTAATGGCGAAGCACAATTTTTCCGTATCCAACCATCATTCTTGTTAGACGGATTGCCTGTGCACGTCCTGGATCATCATATCGTAGGAAAGCGCGAAATCAGAGCTTCCCCAAAAAAAAGTAGTTCTGAGTTAAAATGGATTGAACTCGTTGACCACTATCCATTCCTGAACGGAGAATTAGATGTGTCAGTTATTATTGAGACTTGGGGCCAGTGTCAAATGCCCTGGGGAGCCGATTGTACAGATCCCGAACCTTCTTTTTCGTCACGGGAAAAACTACCCCATTGGATTGCAGCAGGTGTAGGCATATCGGCGATTACCATTGGTCAACTCTTCAAATCATCCTCCAATGATATATACAACAACCAGTACCTCAACGCTCAAAATTTTGATGAAGCACAACCTCATTATGAAGAGGCCAACTCAAAACGGCATACCTACCTGAATCTTACCTATGCGGGCATCATTCTGCTGGGTATAGATGGTGTCACTTATGTCGTAAGGCATATCATTACAAAAAATCGGAAAAAGATATACCATAGCGCTGAATACAGGAGACGTCGTTCTCAAATACGCCAGATCAGTATCACGCCGGAAATCAACCTGGGCACAAACAGTACATCCACACAATTCATAGGCTTTTCAATGATTGTACAATGGTAGTATCGACAGGTCGAACAATATTGATTTTATTCTTTTGTCTATTACTCAAAACATCTCTCCTGGGACAGAAGGACTGCTACGTTTTATTCGAAAAACTCGCCATACAAGCCTTTGAAAATCACGATTTTTTCAAGGCCAGCCAACTCTACGAGGCAGCCAGGGTTTGCGATGATATTGCCCCTGAGAAGATCGAGACAATCGAAAAGATGATCAAGGATTCGAGATCAAATTATGTCAAAGCCCTCGATAAGGCCCGCCGGCAAGCTGTCAGAGAAAAGAGCATTTCCGATTCCCTGGCCTTAGAAGCAGATCACAACCGTAAAATAGCAGAATGGCGGGCTCGTGAGTCAGAAGCAAACCGCCTTGCCTACCTGGCAAGAGGTGAGTTGAGGCTTGGAAACGATACGACTGCAATTTATCTCGCACAGGAAGCATTAAGGATAAAAGACACCCTGGATATACCTATGGTTGAAGAAATCTTCGGAAACACGGTTATGCAATATTTTAAAAGACCCCTACCCTGTGACTCATGTCAAATCGAAATAGCGAGTTTCACACCAGATGGAGGGCGAATAATCGGCTTTGGTCAACATTCGAGGATGTACTTGTGGGACGAGACTGGTACCGCATTAGTGGCCAATCGGTCTTTCAACCAACCGATCTGGAACAAAGAATTCGACATCAACACAAAAGAATGGTTGATCCTTAGCGATAGTGGTTCTTTACACATCATCAATTATTATGGGCAAGATGCGGGAAGTCTCTTTCATCCAGAAGCGACTGGTTGCTCTTTTTCGAATGATGCAAATATGGTAGCCTCCTATGATCGGTTCGGCAAAGTTATTCTTTGGTCGAGGAATGATTCGAAAGTAAAAACTATTCCGTTACACGAGGGACCCATTCTAAATCTGGACTTTAATTCAACGAATGATCGATTCCTGACAAGGTCGGCTGACAAATCAGTTATCCTTTATGATTTATCGAAGGACACAGCCTTAATGGTTAAACAAAATGCTTCTTATATCAGGGCTGCCAGTTTTTTTGGAATAAATAACGACTGGTACACATATTCCTTTGATTCTGTTGTGACTGTTTACAATTCATCAGGACTGCAAGTCGGACAACTTTCCTTTAAAAGCAAAATTAAATCAGTCCATACACCAGATGATTGTGCTTGCTTGGTCGCTATTTCGGATGGTAATGAAATTAAGATAATGTGGCCTGACAAAACAGGGTATGAAATGGACCTAGCCGGTAATTATCCCAATGTCAACATTCATGCGAACAATAAGGAATTAACTATTTTAAGCTGGAACAGCAATCAATTGAGAATATTTAAAAATGCAGAATTAATAAGAGAAATTGATCTTGCCGAAGAACCCAGCAATATTATTAGAAGCAGAAATGGGAAATTATTTTTAGTCATCAATTCCAACGCGAATTCTTTTCTCATGAATTCCGTTGGAAAAACAATCATGAATCTAGGTATTGGTGTACAGAATGGGCAGTTTAGCCCCGATGGTAAATATATATTGATCACCGACGAAGAGCATCAGCCCTGGATCACACCCATTCCTTCAGAAGCAAAAAAGATGCTCAATGTAAATCCCGCACCCTCTACGAAAAAATCTATTCTGTTACAATTTGGGATTTCAGGTTGACATTGGATGAGTCCAAATCCTGTCATTAAGTCGTCATAATATGGTCTCATCATCCAAGATTATCGAAAATGAAATTCGGGCGATCATTATTTTAAGGTAGTATATGCCCTTCCAGATATTGAGAACTGAAAATAGCGATCCATTGGGTGAAACAGAGAATAAGGTACGTGCCATTCTGTCAATGGCACCTCAAGATTCCCTGGTCTATTAGGGACATTTTAAGCATCTTTCCTCGGACGGGAAATGAGATATGCTGGTGTACGTTTATTTATTAATTTGTTGCTGTTTTTTCATATACGGGTATTGCTCCTCTTCTGTGGTCTTTAGCATCATACATTCAACCAATCTCTATCAGTAGATCAAATCGATGTGATATTTCTTAGATTAGGGTTTTGAATACAAGTACTATATGTTTCTCAATTGCTTACTTCCAATAACCCATCGATGGTTTTTACTACTCCTCTTCATTCTATGTTTTTTCGGGTGTAAATATGGTAATGGTGAAATTATTGATCTCGAACCAGGCGACCGCATAGCATTCATAGGTGGAAATCTGTGTTCAAGAATGATGCAGTTTGGTCATTTTGAAACAGAAATACAGCTCAGTCACCCTGACCACCAGCTTTTTATTCGCAATATGTGCGACGGAGGTGACACACCAGGTTTTCGACCGCATTCCGGTAGAAATTCACCTTGGGTGTTTCCCGGGGCAGAAAAATTTCAGGATGAGTTCGCACAACCCTCGGGAAGTGAAGGACATTTTGAATACCCGGATGAGTGGTTGACCAGATTAAAATGTAACGTAGTAATAGCCTTTTTTGGATTTAGTGAGTCTTTTGCCGGGAATACTGGTTTGGACCAATTCTCTCATGAAATAGACGCTTTTGTAAATCATACTTTGTCCCAACAGTACAATGGTGGAGAATCCCCCAGATTGGCCCTTGTATCAAGTATTGCCATAGAAGATCTCAGCGATGTAATGGATGTACCCGATGGAGATGAAAACAATCAATGGATACGTGCCTACGCCCAAGCCATGGGGGAAGTTGCCCGACGTCATAACCTTCCTTATGTCGATCTTATAGAACCCTCCTTGAGATGGTATAGGAATTATGATGATCCATTGACCATTGACGGGTCACAATTGAATGACCTTGGATATAGGATACTCGCGCCCTACCTCACCGAGCAGCTTTTTGGTAAAAAGTCCTCCACAACCGAAGTAAGTCAGGACGAAAACGAAAAAGTTCTCAGTGCCGTCTCAGACAAAAACTGGTATTGGCACAATGATTACAAAATACCGAATGGTGTGCACGTCTTCGGTCGCAGATACCAGCCTTTCGGACCTGACAACTATCCGGCAGAAATCGAGAAAATCCGTCAGCTTACTGCAATTCGCGATACAGCCATTTGGAGGGTACTGCAGAAAACGCCTTATGATGTGGTTGGGGCTGACCGGCACACGCGAGATCTGCCTTCGATCGAATCGAATTTTAAACCTGGGGATTACGGCAGAGGAGAAAACTCTTATCTCTATGGTGAGGAGGCCCTTTCTACGTTGACCGTAGCCAAGGGTTATAAGATAGAAATGTTTGCCTCCGAGCAGGAGTTTGAAGACTTGGCCAATCCTGTACAGTTATCTTTCGACAATAAGGGACGGCTGTGGGTAGCCACGATGCCGAGTTACCCGCATTACAGGCCCGGTGACCCTCGACCTGACGATAAGTTGATCATTCTCGAAGACACAGATGGCGATGGAAAAGCCGATAAACAGACCACATTTGCCGAAGGGCTGCATCTACCTGTCGGTTTTGAATTTGCTCCGGAAGGAGTCTATGTTTCCCAGGGGACCCACTTGAAACTGCTCATTGACGACGATGGTGACGACCGTATGGACCGTGAGGAGATCGTTTTCAGCGGTTTTGACGACCACGACACCCATCATGTGATCAGTGCATTCTGTGCCGATCCATCCGGAGCCATTTATATGTCAGAAGGGGTATTTCTTCACACCAATGTTGAAACGTCCTATGGAACTGTACGTGGAACCAATGGCGGCTTTTACCGTTTCAATCCCATACGGCGGCATCTTGAACGCACAGCACAGCTTTCGATACCTAATCCGTGGGGAATTGCATTTGATGATTTTGGACAGAATTTCTTCGCCGAAACTTCGGGCCCTGCCATCCGATGGATGATGCCCGGCACAGTCCAACCCCGATATGGTGTTGCTACCCATAAATCCAATGATCTTACCCCATCCGATCAACAAGTACGTCCAACCTCCGGACTGGAATTCATTTCAAGCCGTCATTTCCCCGAAGACGTACAAGGTGACTTACTGATCAACAATACCATCGGATTCCTGGGTATGAAACAGCACAAAATATCTGAAGATGGCACCGGGTACAAGCTGACGTACAGGCAGGATCTGGTTCATGGATCGGATCCCAACTTCAGACCTGTAGACATGGAGTTCGCACCCGATGGATCATTGTATTTTGTGGACTGGCACAATGTTTTAATCGGACACATGCAGCACAATGCGCGTGACCCTATGCGCGATCACGTTCACGGGAGGATATATCGTGTCACCTATCCCTCCAGGCCTCTTATGGAACCCGCCAAAATTTATGGAGCTGACTTGGAAACGCTTTTTGAGAATTTGAAATTACCCGAATACAGGAGTCGTTATAGAACGCGGAGAGAGATTAGAGGGCGTGACAGGAAACAGGTAGAGGCTTTCCAGAAAAATTGGATAAAGCAATTGGATCGAGAGAATCCTGACTACGAGCACCATGCCCTTGAGGCGCTATGGGTAGGCTGGGGTATTAATGCAGTAGACAGAACGCTGTTGAACGAATTACTTCAGGCTCGTGACCACCGCGTTAGAGCTGCTGCTGTCAGGGTTTTGAGATATTCTGCCCACCAAGTAGAGGAACATGTAGAATGGATGGTACGTGCGGCCGGAGATACACATGGTCGCGTCCGGCTCGAGGCCATTGTTGCGGCGTCCTGGATGGCCCCTAATGATGGCATGAGGGTACTAAATACTGCATCTTTAAAAGATATGGACGACTGGATCATCCATGCACATGTCACCGCACTTGCGCATCTCAATAGTGAAACGGTGAACCTGGCTGAAGGGACAGAGGAAGATGTAAGTCCTGACCTGGATGAATTCACAATGAAACTATATGAAAAGGGTCGCGAGATCTATCGCCGGGACGGTTACTGTGTTACGTGCCACCAAGGTGACGGGAAGGGCCTTTCAGCATCAGGTTTTCCTCCGTTGGCAGACACAGAATGGGTAACCGGCGATGCCGAGCGTCTTATTAAGTTAACGCTCAACGGATTGTACGGGCCGCTGGAAGTAAATGGAGTAGCCTACCCTGGGTTAGTACCCATGACACCCTTTGGTAAATTATTGAACGATGAAGAAATAGCTGCCGTTCTTACTTATGTCCGTAACGCCTTTGGCAATCGCGGACCGTTAGTCACCCCAGAACAAGTAGCACAAGTACGCTCATCTACTGCTGACAAAAATGGTTTTTATTCCCCAGGCGAATTGCTCGACATGCATCCAATGAATTGAATACTTTCACCCAAAAAGAGGTCTGTCAGTGGTGCTTGATGAATTTGCTTTGGTCGTCCTTGCTGCTGTCAAAAACTCTAACAGCTACCACCCTGGCACTTGCCGTGTGAAGCCCATCTGAAAAAGATCGGCATGCGAGGACTACCTTTCGACCCCTGTATTCCTCCACTGTCGCCCTTATTTCTATAGGTACGTCATTCCTGGTAGGTTTATGGTAATCGATTTCTAAACTCGCCGTAGCATAATGGTATAGAGGCATGCTGTCCAATCCCCTCCCCTCCGCTTTATATGCCGCAGCCATCGCTGTGCACATGGCATGGCAGTCAAAGAGAGAAGCCAGAATACCCCCATTAAGGATACCTTTCCAACCTTGATATTTATCTTTTGAATGCCAGATGCAAACGGACTCATCCCCTTCCCAGTAGCTGCTAATCCTGAGACCCTCGTGATTCTCACGGCCACATCCAAAGCAAATGTTACCCGGCATATGATCCTGGAAATAGTCCTTCTTCATAGTCATTTATTGCACAAAATACATAGCCCCCATCAATGAATACCGGATTGATCACCGAAGAAAGGGAAACAATGAGCAAGTCAATAATGAGTAAAACACTTTTTACAGTAACGAGAACTACATTTTATCCCATGAATGGTCCGGTAATCTTTTATAACTTGCCACACAAATACTTGTCTAATGAATCCGCTATTGTACTTAATGTTTTCTTTTGTTTTTTTTGGCACCAACGCCTTTACGACTATTGACTACACAGGAGAATGGGAATACAAGGTCGACACCCCTCAGGGACCATATAGCGGGGCTATCGTGCTTGAAAGGTCGTTTGATGGTTATACCGGCTATATCAAATCCGGTGACAACCAACTGGAGCTGTCCAATGTGGTAGTTGAAGGCAACACGATGAAATTCAATATCGATGTCGATGGTTTTCCAGTAACGATAAGCGGCTCTTTCGAAGGAGACACCTATACGGCTGTAGCTAGCGTAGAAGGGATGGAAATACCCCTTGTAGCGAAGCGCAAAAGGTAATTTTCAATTTTTACATCACGCCTTCTTGTCATCACTTTTGATTAGATTGAGTGCTTGTAAAGTGCTCTGTCATGAAATTTTCCTCTCTACTTTTTTTGTTTCAACTCCTATGGATTGCCACCAGTGCCCAATGGTCTACTGACGAACTCGTCGGCGACTTGCGGTGGCGCAACATTGGACCGGCCAATATGATGGGCAGAATTGCTGCCATCGAGGCACTCGACACAGACTACAGGACGGTTTTGGTGGGAACAGCATCCGGTGGCGTATTCAAATCGACCAATGCAGGAATTACCTGGGAAGCCATTTTCGATCGCTACGGGTCGGGCTCCATAGGCGCGGTAGCTTTTTTTCAGCCCAACCCGGATATCATTTGGGTGGGGACAGGAGAAGCTGCCAACCGCAACAGCAGCGCATGGGGTGATGGCATTTACAAGTCAATTGACGGAGGTAAGAATTTTGTAAATATGGGTCTGCAAAATACCCATCAAATCGCCGAAATAGCTGTTCACCCCACCAATCCGAATATTGTCTATGTTGCAGCAGTAGGGCATCTTTGGGGTTTTTCAGGTGACCGGGGGTTATACAAGTCTACGGACGGTGGGCGGTCCTGGAATAAATTGACTAAAGGACTTCCTATTGATGAGAAAACGGGCTGTACAGAGATCATTATGCATCCCAATAATCCGGATATTCTGTTTGCCGGATTTTACGAAAGACTGCGCCAACCGGCCTCGTTTTATTCCGGAGGACCCAACGGGGGTCTTTTTAAGTCTACGGATGCCGGAAAGACCTGGAAAAAGATTACGAAAGGCCTGGCAGAAGGATCCAGCGGCATGATCGATGTCTCCATTCACGTGGCAAACCCTGATATTATGGTTATGGCCTATGAAGCCGATGAAAATATAGATGAAAGCTTGCCGGGATCTGGCGTGTATCGATCAGACGATGGCGGGGAAAGTTGGAATTTCCTACTCAAACATGCTGTAAGACCTTTCTATCACGGACAGATTCAAATTGACCCGCTTGACCCGGATCTCATCTATGTGGTATCACGCGAATTTCGAATTTCCAGGGATGGAGGGAAAACCTTTGAACGACCGCGGTGGAGAAAGGATGGAGGAGATGACCACGACATGTGGATAGCGCCCTATGACAATAAGATTATGTATCTGGCCACAGACCAGGGTGCCCGATTGTCCATAGACGGTGGCCGGCACTTTTTTTCTTTCAACAACATGGCTATAGGACAGTACTACGCCATCGGAGTAGATATGCGCGATCCATATTATGTGATCGGTGGGCTGCAAGACAACGGTATATGGATGGGTCCAAGTAATTCCAGGGAAAGAAGAGGAATTCTTAACGAACACAATACCTGGGTAGCCGAAGGCGATGGGTTTCACAGCCAGGTAGATCCTGAGAACTGGCGGACGGTGTATACTGTGAACCACGTAGGTTTTGTGGCTAGGCAGAATATTGAGACAAGGGAACACACCTATATCACCCCAACACCTGAGACAATCCTGAATTTTAAGGATTATTTCGATCCTGACTTCCCCGAATCCCGCAATCGATACACCATCGATCCCGGAGAACATTGGTTTTTCGGAGAACGCATCGACCGCCCACTCCTTCCCCCTCAGTTTAGATTTAATTGGAGCAGCCCTTTTGTCTTATCGCCCAATCATCCAAAAACCGTGTATTTTGGCTCTAATCACTTGTTTAAATCAACAGACCGTGGCGATACCTGGCGCATCGTAAGTCCTGATCTCACCACCAATGATCCGAATCTTCGCAACACATCCAATGGAGGAGGACTGACCAATAGCAATACCGGGGGCGAAAATCACTTCACAATCATCACAATCGCCGAGTCTCCATTGAACGATGCAGTGGTCTGGGCTGGCACAGATGACGGCAACATTCAAGTGACTCGGGACGGAGGAATCTCCTGGGAAAATGTTGTAAACAACATTCCAAACCGGCCCACCAATGCGTGGGTCAGCAGGGTGGAGCCCTCTCATTTTGATGAAGCTACTTTATACGTCACCCTGGACAACCACAGGAGAGATGACAACCGCCCATACGTTTATAAGACCACTGACTTCGGAAAATCATGGAAGTCCATCACTTCAGATCTTCCTGAAAAATATTCAGTCTATGTGATTGTAGAAGATGCCATCCGGAAAGGACTGCTATTTGTCGGTACTGAACTGGGCGTTTACTGTTCTGTTGACGACGGCGATCGCTGGTATCCCATGAAAAACAACTTGCCTTCTGTAGCCATACATGACCTAGTCATACACCCCAGGGACGGAGACCTTGTCGCCGGCACGCATGGAAGGAGTATATGGATCATGGACGATATATCCCCTCTCAGACAATTGCCTTTGATCACCGACAGGACCAATATTCATTTGTTCGATCAAAGAATGGCCACGGAATGGATAGAGATCAATACTGGACGCAAACAACCGGCCTTTGAATTCAGGGGTGAAAATCCACCTGAAGGGGCGATTATCAACTTCTATATAGGTCAGGCAGATGCTGATACCGCAGAGGTTATCATTTCTACACGGGATGGAGGCTCTTCCCGTGTCTTGAGAAAAGCGGTACATACCGGTATCAATAGACTCATCTGGGATCTTCGTTTCGACATCAACGACGGCATGATCGAGCAATATAAAAATGACCTGATGAATACAGCAAGGGCATTGGATGAGCGCGTACGAAACAATGAACACCGGACCTTATTGGAAAGGATTTCGGGACAACTGTTACAAGCATCCGATCTGCGTAGTCTGCACCGGTTAAGAAAAGTAATGGTAACAGAACTCGGCGGGTATGCCTTTGGAGCTCCTTTCTTTACGGAAAAACTGACGGCAAAAAAAGCTACACCTGGTACTTATGACATCTCTGTCACCCTCGGTACCGAATCGAGCTATGGATTGGTCACTCTGCGGCATGATCCGATCATTGGTAGGTAACATGAGGCCAAAATGAACATTATTGGACTCATGATGTACAGAAGGATATCATTAACCGGTATTTCTGTCAGGCCGAAGTATACAAAAGGTATATACGATGCGTTTAATATTAGTTAAGCTTTAATTCCATCATGCGTATTTTTTCAGTGGCATTCATATTGGCTTTGTTCTGCATGTCCTGCTATGAGGAGGATCATGTTGATGCAGACCTAATCGAATATTTGGAACAATTCAAGGAGGAGGCCGCGTTGCGCAATATCAAGGTTGATTACGAACGCAAACCTGTTGAAGCACGACTGGAAATACATCCGGAAGAAGTGGCACTTGGATGGTGCAACCATGATTTTGACAACCCCAATAAGGTCACAATAAATCTGATTTTCTGGAATGTACTCAATGCACTCGAAAAGGAGAAATTAATTTTCCATGAGCTCGGACATTGTGTCTTGGATAGACCTCATTTGGATAGAATGAAGAGCGATGGCTATTGTAAGAGCATTATGCACTCCGGGCAAGCTTGTGCGGATAATTATTCTGTCAAAACCAGAAAGGCCTATCTGGATGAACTCTTTACAAGGAAATAATTAGCTGCCGAACTCTGGAAGGACTGGTTAAACCTAAGGTTTTCAGCTCGTCAATGTCGCATGGACCTACTCTGCTTCAATAATCTTTCTACAGTCGTATTTAGCGATTCTATCGCGGCATTCTGGCGTTCCAACCTTTGATCAATACTTGATAAATTCACCATCGAATTGTACTGAACGTTGTGAGGTCCCGGGACATTTGTGGTAATCTTAGTAGTGACGTACCAGACTTCTTCGATATCAGGTAATGGCATGTTAACCGTTCTTCCGTCACAATAGCCAGGATCAATAACGACCAATCTATCTTCGACCAATGAATATTCTTCTACCCGCGAAATGAGCACTTCGTTGGAAATAAGAAATGCACATACAAGGCCCGGGCATAACTGGTCCACCCATTTATCCCGCAAGTATCGGCATATTAAGATATCACCATCCAGCAAGTGCGGTCTGAGATGATTTCCGGTTAATTCGAATGCTATAAGTTGCTCATCAGGTATTCTCCCAACCGGAACCACAATAGAGGACAATGCATTTTCCACATCACTTTCATGGGAATATCCAATGAAAACCTGCCAATCATTTCTCGATACGAAAGGAATGCTGATCAGGCCGTCGCTGCTTTTTGACTTTTCGTCCTCAGAAAACATCGCTCCGACACCTGTAAAAAGATAAGTCGGATTAAATCCGAACGCCATTACCGCTCGACGTATCATCTCTACGGTCACTTCTCGCTTACCTTTAAGGATCTTGTGAAGTGCCTGTGGATGAATTTCCAGGCTCAGAGCAAACTGCCGCGCAGAACGCACTCCATTCTGGGCGCGAAGAAGGTTAAAACATTCTATATATCGGTGCGTAACTGAATCGGACATAGGAGAGTAACCCTGTCCAGACAAACATATGATTAATTATTATTATATAAAATAATATTAATACATTTCTTGTTGATAAACAATCATTTTACTGGCGGAACAATCCCAGCCTCTTCTCCAAAATACTGACTGAACCGGGCAATGTCGTTTGCTAATTTGTTATTTTTAGTAGCCTTGTAGTAGGTCTCGGCCAAGGACTTCAAAGTGTAATAAACCATACGATCCATTTCTCCAATTTCCATAGTTTTTATCCAGAGATCGATTTTCATGGTTTCTAACTGCGCTTTGTCGAACAAAGAGAGAAAAAACCCTTTAGCATCTTCGAACTTCCCTGCCGAAGGAGGGTCGTCACTTTTCCATCGGATGTTTTCTACGCCTTGGTGTTTATCCAATGTCACTTCGAGAACGATTTTAACTTTTTTCATGATCTGTAATTGCACAGAGACGAAATCCCTGTTGTTTTAACAAATTTAGAACCCCATATCTGCCTGCAAGGTGGGCAGCACCAAAGGAGAAAAATGAAGGTTTTTCACGGTGGATAGCGCCTATCCGAGACGCCAATACCTGATTTCTTTCATGTAAAAGAACCGCCTTATTTGGGCCGAGTGATCCTTTGGTCTTTTTCAATAGCAACAATATCTTTTGGTCGCAATAATAACGCATCAACCGTGAAAAATTCTTTCTGGCAGCGCGGACATTTCGGGCCAAAGCCGCCAGTTGAGCATATTCATGATCTATTGACATTCGCTCCATGATTTGCATTTGCTCCTCAAGGCTTTCAAGGCCAGCGACATGCTTGCCGCCCATAGTGGCTTCTTCCCAAATCAGCTGGTCCATGGCTATAAAGGATGTATTCACCGACATTTTTTGGTAGAGCATGGTCAAGATAAACATGGGCCTGAGTGATTTATGCAATTCAATATCCACACCAAAAGCTTTTAATAAGATCTTTCTAACCTTGAGATATTTGTGTGTGCTCCAGTATTTTTTCCAGCTATCACGTGGTACAAATACTTTGTTATCAAGCAGGCTGTTTTTGTCAATAGTAAGAGGTGCTTCGGTGTATATGTCATCGTAGGAAAGGAGGTATTTGCGCATCAGATCGACGAGTGGCGCAACCCTGCTATCGGCGAGATGAATGGTGCCCACCAAGAAGGATACCTCGCGGGCCGGATCCATAGGGTCAACTATATGCCAAAATAGACTGTCAGCGAGCAAAACTACCTTGTTCACTCATAGTCAAAAGGCAAGACTTTAGATTTTTTGACCTTGGATAAGGTCATCAATGTCTTCAGTCTTTCTACTTCTTCTATCTGTGAGAGCTTTTTGAAAAGTAACTGCTCGTAGTTCGGGATGTCTTTGCAAATAACCCTCAAAAGGAAATCTCCATCACCTGTAATAATGTAACATTCAGTTACTTCATCTATTGACCTGATTTTTTCTATGAAATTCTCGAGGGCATTTTCTTTTTGCCAGGCCAGTGATACCAAAACAAATGTGCTGACATTGAGACCAAGCTTTGAGGCGTCGACCTTAGCGTGGTATGATTGAATTACGCCAGCTTGCTCCAGCTTCTTTACTCTTTCCAAAGTAGGTGCAGGCGAAAGTCCGATTCTTTTCGACAATTCGAGGTTCGTGATTTTACTATTCTCCTGTAATAATCTCAAAATCTTGAGATCAATACTGTCCAATTTCGTCTCTAACATATTTACCTTACCTTAAAATTAAATTCTACCCAATATAGATTAAATTAGGTAATATTCTATCGAAGTAAAAATTATTAAATTTAAATTCTAAATAAAGTTATTTTGACCTAATCGTGCCCTCGCCAGGACTCGAACCTGGATCTAGAGTTTAGGAAACTCCTATTCTATCCCTTGAACTACGAGGGCATCAACAACCAGTCAACGCCTTTTGCAGGACATTTATGGTTCCATTTCAAAGAGCAGTCGAGTACATTTACTTTACATCGGTAAAGGTAATAAAGCAACGGTACTTCGTTATTATGCTTTGCAGAGTCTAAAATGAATTGACTATGGCTGCATAGCTCTCTGCATCGAGGCTTGCTCCTCCAATCAGGCCTCCATCTACATCGGGTTGTTCAAAAAGTTCTTTTGCATTTGCTGGTTTTACGGATCCTCCGTACAAGATTGGCACCTGCCCGGAAGTGGCCGAACCAAACTTTCCTTCAAGAAATTTTCTAATCTCTCGATGCATTTCCTGGGCCTGCAGTGGACTTGCTGTCTCCCCGGTCCCAATGGCCCAAACTGGTTCATAGGCTATGATGACATCATTTACCTGTTCGCTTGTCAATGAAGAAAGAGCGATGTCCAACTGTCCCAAAACATGAGCAATATGCCGTCCTTCTTTCCGTATGGGCAACACCTCCCCACAACATAATATGGGCGTGAGTTTATGTTCAAGCGCTTTCAACAGTTTTTTTCCCAATAAAGCATCTTCTTCACCGAAATATTCTCTTCTTTCAGAATGTCCGATGATTACGTGGCTCACCCCGCAAGAAGTCAACATGGCGGCCGACACTTCCCCTGTGTAGGCCCCAGATTCATGTTCGGAAAGATTCTGTGCACCGAGGTAGAATTCATGGCCAGCAAATGTCGTCTTAAGCGCATAAAGATGAGTAGCCGGCGGACAGATGACCACGTCAACATCCTCATTTAAATCCAAGCCCAGAATAGATCTTAGTAAAGATTTACCATCTTCAACCGTTGTATTCATTTTCCAATTAGCTGCTGCTATTTTTCTTCTCATATTCCAGAATTCTATTAGGTTTTAAGTAAAAATGAGCTTTCTGCCTATGCAGTTTTACAAATCTCACGCGAAAGTATCATTTTCATAGGTGATATCATTTTTTTGTGGTCAATAAGCTCATACGTTCAAAGCAATGTCAGGAAAATGACCGAAGTTTCCCCATATATCCAGAGAGACATATCGTGGTTGGATTTTAACTATCGCGTATTACAGGAAGCCAAAGATTCATCTGTTCCACTCATGGACAGGTTAAAATTCCTGGCAATCTATTCATCAAACCTCGACGAATTTTTCAGAGTGCGTGTCGCCAACAACAGAAACCTTCATCGCACAGGTAAAAAAACCAGGAGAAGTCTCGATTTTGAACCCGCTGAAGTCCTGAGTGAAGTGCTCAAGAAAGTGAATGAGCAACAACTTGAGTTCAGCGATATCTTTTTTGAGCAGATCATTCCCGAACTTGCAGATAATGGTATTCGAATCATTCGGAGGCAAGAAATGAACGATGAACAGAAGGCCTTCGTCGAATCATATTTTACGGATAGCCTTCTACCCTTCGTTCAACCTGTACTGCTCATTAAGAACAAAATCAAGCCATTTCTGAACAACGCATCTCTGTATCTGGCCCTGAGACTCATAGACAAGAAGACACACGAAGAACAGTTTGCCTTAGTGAAGGTCCCCTCAGACCACCTTGGAAGATTTATCGAATTGCCATCGGTTCGGGACGATCAACATGTTATTATCCTGCTGGACGATGTAGTCAGACATTGTATTCCCTGGATATTTCCAGGCTACAAAATCCAGCAAACCTATTCTATCAAACTTACAAGGGATGCTGAACTTTACATTGACGATGAATTCAGTGGTGATCTTCTTTCAAAAATCAGGACATCCCTTCAAAAACGCCATGTAGGACCGGCAAGCCGGCTCGTTTACGACCGTACCATACCTGCCGAATTCCTTAAGTACCTGCAAAAGGTGTTTGATCTAACTGAATTTGATCTTTTGCCCGAAGGGCGTTACCACAACAATTTTGATTTTTTCAAATTTCCCAATTACGGCAAGACCCATCTATGCGAACAGCCTCTTTCTCCCCTCTCCGTTCCTGAACTCGAAATTCACGGTCAGATATTTGAACGAATCAAAGAAAAGGACTACCTGGTCCATCCACCCTATCATTCCTATCTATCAGTCATCAACTTTTTTGAATCAGCAGCCGACGATCCCAATGTTACCCACATCAAGATCGTACAATACCGTGTTGCAGAACACAGTCGGATCATGGAAGCGCTCATCAAAGCTGCCCAGTTGGGCAAACAGGTGACTGCATTTATTGAAGTCAAAGCTCGTTTCGACGAAGAAGCCAATCTCAAATGGGGAGAACTACTCGAAGAAAATGGTGTCCAGGTCATCTACAGTATACCTGGCATTAAGGTGCATGCGAAAATGGCCCTCGTCTTGAGAAAAGAAAACGACGCAATGGTCACTTATTCTTATTTCAGTACAGGCAATTTTCACGAGAAAACGGCCCATGTATATTCCGATACAGGACTTTTTACTGCCGACCAGAGGCTCACAAAGGAAAGTATTAAAATATTCAGCTACCTGGAAACCAAAGAAAAGGGTGGAATTTTCTTTGAACATCTCCTCGTCGGCATGTTCAACCTTAATGCTTCGCTGGACCAGCTTATCGAAGAAGAAATCAGGCAAGTGGCCGGCGGCGGCAAAGGTGAAATCGTCTTGAAGCTGAACAGCCTCCAGGATCCCGAGATCATTTCCAAATTGTACGAAGCAAGCAAAAATGGCGTCAAAATTAAACTGATTGTCAGGGGAATATGCTCGCTGATCCCGGGAATGCCTGGAATTTCAGAAAACATTTCAGGCATCAGTATTGTAGACAGGTTTTTAGAGCATGCACGCATCTTTTCATTTTTCAATGGAGGAAGGCGGAAATATTATATTTCATCTGCCGACTGGATGTACAGAAACCTCCACCGCAGAATCGAAGTTGTCGTGCCAATCTATAATCCATCACTGCAAAAAGAATTGCAGGATCTGCTTGATCTTCAACTTAATGACAATATAAAGGCGCGTTCACTGAAACACGGTGAGGTGAATAAATACATTAGGGATAAGAACAAATTGCAGGTCAGATCCCAGATGGAGACCTATCTTTACATGAAGCGAAAAGAAATCTGACTCATGCTGAATGCGATTTCACCAGTTGACGGACGTTACGAGCCAAAAACCCGCCCACTGCAAAAATATTTTTCCGAAGCGGCACTGATACGCTATCGGATCCGCGTGGAAATGGATTACTTCTATCGGCTGTTTGAACTTGGCGTCGTAAAAGCAGAAACCTCGGCATTGGAAGCGGCAATGCAGAAGACAAAGACCTTGTCCGACGATCACATCGCCCGTGTCAAGGAAATCGAGCGAGTGACCAACCACGATGTAAAGGCAGTGGAATATTTTATCAAGGAGATCCTCGAAGGACTCCTCCCCAAAAGTCAACTTGAATTCATACATTTCGGCCTCACTTCCCAAGACATTAACAACACGGCACTTCCATTGATGATCAAGGAAGGAATAGAAGATATCGTTCTTCCGGAAATAGAAAAAGTGCTCTGTTCTATAGAGCAATTGTCAGATCAAAACCTTCAGGTACCTATGCTTGCCAGAACCCATGGACAGCCGGCATCTCCGACAACCCTTGGAAAAGAAATGCTTGTTTTCGCCGATCGTCTGAAGAGACAGCATGACACTTTACGAAAGTGGAATTACTGGGCCAAATTCGGTGGTGCCACGGGTAATTTTAATGCCCACCTGGTAGCTTATCCCCAGATAGATTGGCGCAAAGCTGCCGACGAACTTGTTGAAGGCATGGGATTAAAGCGCCATCGTCACACTACACAGATCGATCACTACGACGATATGGCGGCGTTGTTTCATCTTCTGGTCCGCATGAACAATATTCTCATTGATTTTTGCCGCGATGTTTGGACTTATATATCCATGAACTATTTTATTCAGAAGGTAGTGGCCAGCGAAGTGGGTAGCTCCGCTATGCCTCACAAGGTGAATCCCATTGATTTTGAAAATGCAGAAGGCAACCTTGCATACGCCAATGCCATTTTCGAATTTTTGGCTTCCAAATTGCCCATTTCCAGACTTCAGCGAGACCTTACAGATAGCACCGTCACGAGAAACATCGGTGTACCCCTGGCACATACGATCATTGCTCTATCCAGCATCGAAAGAGGTATCAAAAAACTAGAAGTTAACAAGAATAAGATAGCGCAGGACCTTGAAGAATCCTGGGCGGTCGTGGCCGAAGGCATACAAACCGTTCTTCGCAGGGAAGGAATTGAACGGCCTTATGAACAATTGAAAGCTTTCAGCAGAGGTAAGGGTGTGCTCACGGCCGCAGACTTCGACCAGTTCATTGAATCTTTAAATGTCTCGAAGTCCATTAAAGATGAATTGCGAAGCATTACTCCTCACAACTATTTAGGTTATTCCCCCAATCCCTGAAAATGTCGTTTTCGTGGAAAATATGTGCGATTTATGGAGCGCTCAATCCCCTAAAAGATCATTCGAAAATATATCTGCCCGTGTCGTCTTCTATGATCAGTTGGTTGCTGATGGCCTTTTCAACCCGGCCGATTAGTCTTGCTTCAAGATCAAACTTTTCAGCGAGCTCCAATATGGCTGGGGCTTCAGAAGGTGGTACATAGATTTC
>JBFKOL010000006.1:0-37851 GCA_041628815.1 Saprospiraceae bacterium
AAAAGCAGCAGACCGACTCAATGATACGCAGATGCTGTGGTTTCGCACAGAAAAACCACCACATGAATTTTTCGACACGGAGAATGATCCACACGAAATCAATGACCTCTCTTCCAACCCCGACTATTCGGCAGAAAAAGAAAAATTGGCCAAAGCACTTGAACATTGGCTTAGCTCCTTTGAAGATCTTAACAGAATGCCAGAAACTGAACTCATCAAAAAAATATGGAAGACAGGAAAACAACCTAAAACGTCAAACCCACAAATTTCTGTAACGCCAGAAGGAGAAACAATTGTGTACTGCCAAACAAACGGTGCAACAATAGGCTATAAGCTCGCAAGAAAGAAAGAAGAACCCTGGAAAATTTATTCAGAAAAGATCCAAATGCAGGCGGATAGCACCTATGCCATTCTGGCACACCGAATAGGCTATTTACCAAGTGATGAAATCATCTATGTTAATAAATGAAATTAATTTTTGAGCGACAACATGAGTTCTTTAAAGGCAGCATAATCGCTGGAAACGGGAATTTTGGATTGTTGTGCTTCGCTAAGAGTAGAAAGAGCTTTGGGGACTGTCACATTCCCAACCAACTTTTCAACTACAGGTAAAAACTTTGCAGGATGAGCTGTTTCAAAAGAAATAACCTGAGTGTCTTCAAACAAGCCAATGTATTCTTTTGATGCAAGGTACCCAACCGCACCATGAGGATCAAGCAAGTATTTCTTTTTGTCGAAAACATCGACAATGGCGTTTTCTGTCGACACATCATCGAATGACATACCAATCAGCTGTTGAGACATAAGTTGCCAATCGTTTTGATACAACTCGAGCAACCGCAGAAAGTTTGATGGATCACCTACATCCATCGCATTGGAAATGGTTTGAATGGAAGGTCTGGGCCGGAAAATTCCTGTTTGTAAATATTGTGGAACCACATCGTTTACATTGGTTGCCGCAATAAAATGCCTTACCGGTAAGGCCATCCTGGTAGCCATGACACCTGCTGTCAGGTTTCCAAAATTTCCCGAAGGAACACAGTATGAGACGGGACAATTAGAACTTAAACCGCTGATAATCAATTGCTTATATGCCTCAAAATAATAAAAAGATTGCGGGAGCAACCGGGCAATATTGATTGAATTAGCAGAACTCAAGCAAAAATGACGGCACAAATCCCGATCTAGGAATGCAGACTTAACCAACTTCTGACAATCGTCAAATGTGCCTTCAACTTCGATAGCACAGATATTCTTTCCAAGGCAGGTGAGCTGCCTTTCTTGTAATGGGCTCACTTTGGATTTAGGGAAAAGTATATAAACATCAATGTGCTCAACACCCAAGAAACCGGCTGCCACAGCCCCCCCGGTATCTCCGCTTGTAGCGACTAAAATGGATAGTTTTCGGCTGTCCGTAGCTACCAGTCTCGACATCAATTCGGCCATAAATCGAGCGCCAAAATCTTTAAAAGCCAAAGAAGGGCCATGCCATAGTTCAAGGATTGAAAGACGGTCATCAAGTTTTACCAGCGGAGCAGGGAAGTTGATTGAACGATCTACGATTTGCCGGATTTCGGATGAAGTAAAATCAGGAGAAAGAAATGGACACGCCAGTTCAAACGCTATATCCTGGAATGACATTTCCACAAGGCTGTCCAGTACGGCCTTTTTCATATCAGGCAACTGGCACGGCATATATAAACCATTATCTGGAGGAAGACTTTCCAAAACAGCCGTGCGAAGGTCGACCAAATGAGATGTATTCTTTGTACTATAAAATTTCATGCGCTGACATTACATTTTATAAGCCCCACGGGTGTTAATTTTCGACACGTAAGAGTCAGAAACAATGTCCTTCTGACTTAAAAAGTTGGACAATGTAGCGCAAACCCGTTCAGCATCAGCACTGTTCCTGCAAAAACCAAACATACTGGGCCCGGCCCCGCTAATGGTAAAATTTAATGCACCAGCATTCATGGCCAAATCCTGAATATCATAGAAATGAGGGATCAATTTCGCGCGCTGCGGTTCAATGACATGATCTGTCAAACTTCTTTTCATCAATTCAAAGTCAAGTGAATAAAGACTTGCAACAAAACATGCTATGTTGCCAGTCTGCCGAATAAGATTTTCAATGGAAACAGAGGAAGAAAGAACGGCTCGTGCATCCTTAGTAAGAATTTCAATATGCGGATAGACAAGTGCCACATAAAGACCAGAAGGAGCGGGGAGTTTGATAAAATCAAATGTTGCATTATCACGAATAAGCACAATTCCGCCGAGCAAAGAAGGTATCACATTGTCTCCGTGGAAGGCTCCATCGGCAGCGCTTTCTCCCATCACGGCAAAAGGCACCAAGTCGCGTTTATTCAAAGGCCTTCCCAACAATTCATTGACAGCGAGGACTCCAGCCGCGGCACTTGCTGCGCTGGAACCCATACCGCTGCTAAAAGGCATTTTTTTATAAATCTGCAATTCAACGCCACTGTCGTTGTATGCCAGGTGCTCCAATAACTTCAGTGCACCATATCCGGCAGTATTCTGCTCGACAAGACGAGGAAGATCTTTCTTTGTTCCTGAAATACTGGTGATACGTAAACCTTTTTGCTCGCATCTCCTGGCGACGATTTCATCACCGGGGCCTTCAATGGCAAAACCTAAAATGTCGTAACCCACGGCAACATTAGCGACCGTAGCAGGAGCAAAAACACGGACAGCACTCGGTAGCTTCTTCATACATCAAAAAATAAAGGTAGCGCCCGCAAAGGTGCCACCTTTTTTTTATTTCGACAGGTTTCACAGGTTTACGCCATCCTATCCTCTACAGCGCTCCAATCAACAACGTTGAAAAAGTTAGCAATGTAGTCACCGCGTCTATTCTGGTAATTGAGGTAATAAGCATGTTCCCAAACATCAAGGCCAAGAAGAGGTTTGCCTGGGTCGCCTACCAGCTGGCTCATTAGAGGATTGTCCTGATTAGGCGTGGAACAAACAAATAAACCTCCTGATTCATTTTGACACAACCATGCCCATCCAGATCCAAATCGGCCAGCCGCAGCATCCGAAAAGACTTTTTTGAAAGATTCAAAACTTCCAAAAGCCGCATTGATGGCATCGGAAAGATTACCGGATGGATTTCCGCCACCACCTGGGGCCATACTTTGCCAAAAAAGAGAGTGATTAAAATGACCGCCTCCGTTGTTTCGGATCGAAGTATCTCCTTCGCCAACACCGACGCAAATTGCCTCAAGAGAAAGGCCTTCAAATCTGCTCCCCGGAAGTGCTGCATTAAGCTTGTTGACATATCCAGCATGATGCTTTCCATGATGTATTTCCATGGTAAGGGCGTCGATATTAGGAACCAGTGCATCAAAAGCAAATGGCAAGGCCGGTAATTCAAATGAACCATCTTCAGACTTTGTACCGTTGCTGGTTTCCCCTTTGCATGAGACCAAGGGACTTAAAGCCCCGGCAGCCATAATTACGGACGAAGTCTTGATAAAAGTGCGTTTATCCATATGTAATCTTTATCTACAAAATAACGGATTTTACTCATTTAAGCTGGGAATCCGAAAATACCTAAGAGCTCGTGCACAAAACAATCAAAAAATGACACTACCCAACTGGATGATCTCAGCAAAAACACCTGCAGCCGTAACATCTGAACCAGCCCCCGGGCCCTGTACAATCAGAGGGCGCTCCTGATACCGCGAAGTATGAAAGACAATCATGTTATCAGTACGCGCAAGATTAAAAAAAGGACTGTCAGCCCTGACCTCAACTAAGTTGATGGAAGCTTTACCATTCTTAAGGGAAGCGAGATACCGCAGTTTTGCACCTTTGCGCTCCGCATTTTCAATCAAGTTGCCAAAATATACTTCGTGTTTTTCCAATTCCTTAAAAAACGCCTCTATATCCTTTGCCTCCATGCAAGATTGGGGCAACAAGGGCTCGACATGGACTTCGTTTGCTTCAAGAGGATATCCTGCAACACGGCTTAAAATGACGATTTTCCGTTTGATGTCTTGGCCTGAAAGGTCGTCACGAGGATCTGGTTCGGTGTAGCCAAGTTCACGGGCCTTAAGAATGAGTTCTTTAAAAGGACGACCAGCCTTGTAATTATTGAATATAAACGACAAAGACCCGGAAATAACCGCCTGAATTTCCTGTATGTGGTCACCGCTTTCAACAAGACCAGAAAGTGTAGACAAAACGGGAAGTCCAGCACCAACATTGGTCTCAAAAAGAAACTTCACATTGTTTCTTAAAGCAAGTCTCTTTAGTTCGACAAAAAAAGAATACTCAGAAGAAGCCGCCACTTTATTAGCGGTTGAAATAGAAATGCTCTGGTTGAGAATGTTGGGATAAATATGCCGGATTTCCAGGTTTGCGGTACAATCGACAAAGACAGAATTGGGAAGATTGAGCTTCTTCATGGCCTCAAGAATTCCCTCAAAACTGGAAGCGACGCCATGTTGGTCCAATGCTTTTTGCCAATTGGCAGGATCGATCCCGCTTTTATCAAAAAGCATTTTACGAGAATTTGCAATACCTACGATTTTTAGATCAAGGTGCTTATCATGAAGCAAGGTCTTGTATTGTTCAGCGATTTGCCGCAGCAAAGTGGACCCAATCAATCCCAGGCCAACCAAATACACATTAATACGCTTGTTTTCCGATAAGAAGAAAACATCATGAACCAGATTCAACGCCTTGTATTCTTCTGATCGCCGGATGGCAAAACTGATGTTCAATTCTGAGGAACCTTGAGCGATCGCAACGACGTTGATCCCGTTTTGACCAAGAGCCTTGAATAGACTACCTGCAACTCCGGGCACTTTCTTCATGTTCTCGCCTATTACAGCTATCAATGACAAGTCCGTTTCTGCCTTGACAGGTTTAATTTGTTCATTTTCGATTTCCTTGGCAAACTCAGCTTCAATAACCCTCGTTGCTGTTTTGGTTTCTTTGGACATGACAGCAAAACAAATTGAATGTTCAGATGATGCTTGGGTTATCATAATGACATTGATCTTATGAACACCAAGACAATTGAATAGCCTCGCTGCCGTTCCGGGCTTTCCAATCAGGCCTGTACCTTCTAAAGTAAGGAGGGAAATGTCTGATATTGAAGTCACGCCGGTAATGGTCTTCCTGTCGGCTCTTTGAATGTCTTTCCCAATGTATGTGCCCTTGAAACCAGGGTTGAACGTGTTGCGGATATAAATTGGAACAGAGCGAGACAATGCAGGCTGTATGGTGGGAGGATAGATGACTTTGGCCCCAAAATGCGATAACTCCATTGCTTCATCATAACTGAGTTGAGCAATGGTATAAGCATTTTTGACTACCCTTGGGTTGGACGTGAGAACACCATTAACATCAGTCCAGATTTCCAGGGAAGTGGCATCCAGGGCTCCAGCCAAGATTGCCGCAGTATAATCCGACCCTCCCCGGCCAAGCGTTGTCGTTAGACCCCCGACATCTGAAGCAATAAAGCCGGTCACAAGCTGAACTGATTCCTCATGTTGCTTAAAATGAGTCCGGATAAGATCATTTGTCAGTTTGAAATTGACCTGAGCTTTTCCAAAATCTTTGTTCGTCTTGATAAGGTTTCTGGCATCCACATAGGCCGAAGGAATACCAATGGACTGAAAATAAGCTGAAATGATATAGACTGAATTCCTCTCACCGAAACTCAAAATATAATCCATCGTCCTGGGGGAGGCTTCCTGGACAAGGAATACTCCCTTTAGGAGGTTAAACAACACATCAAAATCTTGATTTACTGCTGCAAGGACTTTTTCTTTTGCAGGGCTATCTAGAAGGCCTTCAACTGTTTCGAGATGTTTTTTTCTGATCTCCTCAGCTTTTGAAAGGTAACCCTCGTTTCCACTGGCGGCTTCGGATGCAGACAAAATCAACGCATCTGTAACCCCCCCCATGGCTGAAAACACAATACAGAGCTCCTCATCGAGAAGAACTCTTTCCTTGATAAGTCTGGCGAGATGCTTTATGCGCTCGGCATTGGCTACAGAAGAACCCCCAAATTTTAGTACAATCATAGAGCAGAAAAACTTTCAAATGAGATGTTGATACATCAACAAAACAAATTACAAATAATTATATGTGTTATGTAAATAAAAATACATGCCCAAGAAACGTCCGTAAAACAAGAGGTTTCAGCGCGCTCACCGCATGATCCAAATTGAATACTTTAATCGTTGACATATCAATATTTGGCACTATATCTATTTACGAGACAATCTTATGTAGAACAGATTATTGTCAAGAGAATAAATGCTATACCCCAATATTTCCAAAATTTTATGATGATCAGCACTCAGATAAATTGGTTGATGATATTTTCAAATAATTCTTGTTTGCCGCTGATTTGATTTGGCTCTTCAGATTTTATGGCAAGCAGATGAAGATCTTCCAGAGAAAGGTTTCCTTTTTCAAATGCGAGGCCTTTTCCAATGTCAAAAGAAGCATAGCGTTTCTTTCTCAATTGGTCAAACGAGGAGTGATCGATAATTGATTGTGCTGTAACCAACGCCCTTGCAAACGCATCCATCCCGCCAATATGAGCTAAAAATATGTCCTCAAGATCCGTAGAATTGCGCCGTGTTTTGGCATCGAAATTAATTCCTCCTCCTACAAATCCGCCACTCCTAAGAAAAACGAGCATCATTTCAGTCAACTCGTAAAGGTTTACAGGAAACTGGTCTGTGTCCCAACCATTTTGATAATCACCCCTGTTTGCATCCATGCTTCCCAAAGCGCGAGCATTGGCGGCAACCTGCATTTCGTGTTGCATGGTATGTTGGGCAAGGGTGGCATGATTGACTTCCAAGTTGAGCTTAAAGTCGTCCATTAGGTCGTATTCACGAAGAAAGTTTAAAACAGTAGCCGCATCAAAATCATACTGATGCTTAGAGGGCTCCATCGGCTTGGGCTCAATAAAGAAATATCCCTTGAAACCCTGTTTGCGCGCATAATCTCTGGCCATCCTAAGGAATGTAGCCATATGATCCAGTTCTCTTCTCATGTTTGTATTCAGTAAGGACATGTATCCTTCTCTACCTCCCCAGAAGACGTAATTTTCTCCACGAAGTTTAATCGTAGCATCGATGGCTGTTTTGACCTGGGCGCCGGCATATGCTACAACACTGAAATCAGGGTTCGTCGACGCTCCATTCATGTACCGTGGATGAGAAAACAAATTTGCCGTACCCCATAAGACCTTTACTTTGGAATCGGCCATCTTTTCAAGGGCATAATCCGTTATGACGTCTAATCGCTTTTGAGTTTCGAGGAGGGTATCCCCTTCATCAACCAAATCAAGGTCGTGAAAGCAAAAATAAGACACACCAAGTTTAGTAAAGAATTCAAAAGCTGCGTCCATTTTGTCTTTTGCACGTTGAACCGGGTCCGGATCTTGAGACCAGGGATAGAATTTTGTGCCTCTGCCGAAGGGGTCACCACCATCATTGCAGAACGTGTGCCAATAGGCCACTGCAAATTTGAAATGATCCGCCATGGTTTTAGTCCCTACCTGCTGGCCTGGGTTATAATATTTAAAAGCAAGGGGGTTGTCGGAACCAGTTCCTTCGAACTTAATTTTACCGATACCTGGAAAATAGACTTTACGGCCTGTTACGATGTCATTCATAGATGGAGATTTTCGATTTGGAGGATGAAATTATGAAATATCCTCGTGCAGCCCTTATTATTTCAAACCTGTACTTGGTTTTATCGATAGGCTTATTTCTGTAATTCCTTCGAGAAGGGTATCTCTGGAATACTGTATGACCTGGATTTTGCCAGGGGCCTCGAAGCTGCAAAATTTAGCGACTGGAACAGACAACGCACATGATGTACCCCGGCACTTACCAATCCATTCGCCATAATTATCCATGAGTTGAATTGAAAACAAATCAGTATTCACACAATCAGGAAGCTTGTCGGAAAGTAATTTCAGGTATAGGTTTTCGTATTGGTAATCCCTGTTATGCCGAAGTGATATAACGAGATCTCCAGTGGATTCCTCAAAACCTGGGAAGATAAAATCAAGGGTGTCTCTTTGGCTGAACCCATTTATTGAAATACTTTGGACAAACAGGACAGGTTCATTGCAGGACCAAATTGTAAAAAAGGCCAGACAGGATATAATCGAAAAACAGGAATATTTTCTCAATCAAACAAATCTTTCATTCGTCCAAAAAATCCTTTTTCAGATTTGTCGGGATTGGGTTTAAAGTTGGGGTGTTTTTTCAGTTGTTCCATCATTGTGCGTTCTTCTGCTGTAAGTGATTTTGGCGTCCAAATATTTACATTGATAAGCTG
Source organism: Saprospiraceae bacterium (assembly GCA_041628815.1). Taxonomy (GTDB): domain Bacteria; phylum Bacteroidota; class Bacteroidia; order Chitinophagales; family Saprospiraceae; genus JBFKOL01. The sequence continues at coordinate 8,350 of JBFKOL010000006.1, forward strand.
ATCTCCTTTGCCATAGCCCTGGACTTCAGGAATTCCCTTTCCTTTGAGCCTAAAAATTTTACCCGCTTGCGTTCCTGGAGGAATCTTGATTTTAACTTTTCCGCTCAATGTGGGAACCTGAACTGAAGTACCAAGTGCCGCATCCGCGAAATTCAAAAACAAGTCATAAATCACATTGTTACCATCGCGGATAAAATGATCGTGCTCTATTTCTTCTATGACTATGAGTAAATCCCCGGAGGGACCGCCTGCTTTGCCAGCATTGCCTTTACCTCTCATTGACAGCTGCATGCCTTCAGCCACACCGGCAGGGATTTCGATCTCAAGGAACTCTTCGGCATAAGTACGACCGTCTCCCTTACATTTGCTGCAATATGCGGTAATCGTCTTTCCCGATCCCTTACAAGATGGGCAGGTAGTAGTAGTCTGCATCTGGCCTAAAAAAGTACTTTTCACCTGGCGCACATATCCGCTGCCTCGACAGGTCTGACATGTAGATACAGAAGACGCATTTTTAGCGCCTGAGCCACCACAGGAATCACAGGCAATCTGCTTCTTAACCTTTATCTTCTTTGATATTCCTGTCGACACCTCTTCAAGGGTCAAGCCAACCTTAATGCGAAGATTGGAACCGCGCTGTCCCCTAGTGGTGCCACCTCTCCGGCCACCGCCAAAAAAGCCCTCGAAGGGGCTTCCTGCATCACCGAAGATATCTCCGAAATGTTCGAAAATATCTTCCATTCTCATACCACCAGAAAAGCCTCCGGTATTACCGCTGACACCAGCATGCCCAAAACGATCGTACTGGGCCCTCTTGTCGGTGTTGCTCAACACTTCATATGCTTCTGCAGCTTCTTTAAACTTTTCCTCGGCGGCCTTGTCATCCGGGTTCTTGTCGGGATGGTATTTCAATGCCACCTTCCGGTATGCCTTCTTAATTGCGTCTTGGTCGGCATTTTTAGGAACGCCAAGAACTTCGTAATAATCGCGTTTTGCCATATTGTCACTTTCCCACGACTACCTTGGCGTGGCGAATGATTTTATCATTTAAATAATATCCTTTTTCAATGGTATCTATAACCTTGCCCTTCATTTTGTCATTTGGAGCAGGAATTTCTGTTATGGCCTCATGAAGTTCAGGGTCAAAATCTTCCCCAGTGCTTTCCATTGCTTTTAGGCCTTGTGACTTAAGCAGGCTGGTGAATTTATTATATACCAGGGAAACGCCTTCACTGAACACCTCATTGGAATTTTCATCTTCAGCACTTTGTTTGGCGCGGTCGAAATCATCTAAAACAGGCAAAAGCGAAACAAAAGTCTCACGGGCCGCTGAATTCATCATTTCTAACTTTTCTCGTATGGTGCGTTTTTTGTAGTTGTCAAACTCTGCGTACAACCTGATGTACTTATCTTTAGCCTCTGTAAGCTCAGCATCCATTGCCTTTAGCTGCTCCTTCAGTTTTTCAGTTCCTTTTTCCTTTTTTTTGGATTTACCAGGCTTTTCTTTTTGCTCAGTGGTGGCATTCGTTTCTTCAGTAGACATATTTGCTCATTATGTATTTTATTAATGGCCACAATATTATTGCCATTATGCGCAAAAACGCCAAAATGTCAGCAATGAATTGTTTTTCTTCGACAAAATGTATTTCCTGAGGAATGGGTAGGTTTGGTTTATAATCGTTCTGAGAGGATACGGTCCATTTCTCGAAACGATAAATTGGTACCCATTATAAGACCTTTAGGGTTGATCAATACCTTGGTCGGGATTTCTTTTACTCCATAAAGCTGTGCATAGGAGGACATCAATACAAAGCGCGATACATCCACAATGTGATAGGGCCAGTCGAGTTGTTCTTTTTCTATAATTGATGAAGTTCTATCCACCGACTTCTCTAAAGCAATACTTACGATCTCAAATCCATCGGCATCAGAAAATGAGGCGGAGTTGTATTTAGTATATAGCTCTCTAAGAAAGGGAAATTCTTTGCGACATGGGCCGCACCAGGATCCCCAGAAATCGATGAGTACATATTTGCCCTTTAAGTCATCCAAGTTAAAATCATTGCCATTTTTAAGGGTCGCCTCAAAAGTTGGAGCAGCCTGGCCGATATCGGTGCCCTTAGACCTAATAAACAACTGAAAGACCATCAATCCAGCTACAAAAATGATGGCAAGAAGGATAAACTTTTTAATCATGTGACAGTGCTTTGATTCTCCTGCGGTTTATAATTTTCCTGATCCAGTTTGGAATGATGATTACCCCTATGACCAGGTATGGATAATAAGTAATCAGGCGCCATAAGATAGCTGCCACAACAGCTATACCTGGTGAAATGTATTCCGAGTAAAACTGGCCGAAAATAATTTCAGCCACGCCACTACCCCCAGGAGTAGGGCTGTAGGCTGTTACTGCATAAAGAGCTTCACCCCTTCCAAATAATATACAATGATCATACAATGATTGTTGCATTTCAGGATAAATCGCAATCAATATGGCACTAATGGAAAAGAAACGACAAATCCAGGCAATAATCGTGGCAAAAGTAGTTTTGGCATGAAAGGAAAAAGGCATTTCCTTTATGTGAAATGAGCTCGAATATATTTCTCCAGCTGCATTCTTGATTTTATCTCTTGTCTTTCCAAATATTCTCCACCGGGACATCGCATACAAAAAACTTTTTAAGTGTTTGGGCTGGATGAATAATCCATAGGTTAATAGTAGCCCATAGACCGCCATGATCACCCATACAACAAACAGCGTATATCCCAACCCCCCCCAGGATCCTTCGATATCATTAGGCGGTATAAAAATAATCGATCCAAACAACGCATATAAAAGGGGTATACTCAACACGAAAAAAATGGTATCTGCGATAATGGTATAGATAACAATGGTCGTGGCTCTCGCACCGGAAATATGTTCTTGGATTAACAGAAAAAATGCGACAGCACTTCCTCCAAAATTAGTGGGCGAAACAGCACTGGCAAACTCTAAAATGGTTACGAGCTCTATGCTTTTCCACCAGCTGAAATCTCCTTCAGACAACATGCGCAAACGCCAGGAATACATTAGGTGGCGAAAGGCATACACCAACACCGAAACAAAAAGCCAAAAAAAAGCGTGTTTAGTCCACCCGATATCATTCAGATCATTTAAGGAGAGTTGTCTGCTGACTAGAAAGAACAGAACGCCCAAACCGATGATTGTAGGCAATATAATGCGCCTTGGACTGATGGCGTTCAGTACACTTTCCTCCGTTTCATCTAAGCTTGGGTTTGGTTGCTTGTTCATCAATCTTCCAGCATAAATTCTTATTTTCCTTTCAACACCTCAGTCATCCAAAAGATCAAACAGGTAGTTGCCATAGCCACTTTTTAAATATTTATATCCCAACTCTTCCAATTGTTGGTCGTCGATATAACCCATCTTATAAGCCACCTCTTCAACACAACCAATTTTCAGACCCTGCCGCAACTCAATCACACGGATGAATTCTGCAGCCTGCAATAAGCTTTCATGGGTACCGGTGTCAAGCCAGGCCATTCCACGACCCAGCACTTTGACATGTAGTTTTCCTCTCTCCAGATATGCTTTGTTTACATCGGTAATTTCGTATTCACCTCGAGCGCTTGGAAGTAGATTCCTAGCAACATCAACAACAGAGTTATCATAGAAATACAATCCTGGAACAGCATACCTGGATTTGGGCCGCTCGGGTTTTTCTTCTATGGACAGCACTTGCCCTGATTCATCAAATTGCACGACACCGTATCGTTCAGGATCGCTCACTTGATAAGCAAAAATATAGCCGCCGTCGGGATCTTTACAGGACTGCAACAGCTTAGCCAACTGGTTGCCATAAAAAATATTGTCGCCTAAAATCAGACTTACCGCATCTTGCCCGATGAATGCTTCCCCAAGTACAAAAGCCTGTGCCAAACCTTTGGGCTCAGGCTGTGTAATATATGAGAAAGAACATCCCAGCTGACTTCCATCACCGAGAAGAGCCTCGAACATACCAATGTGTTGAGGAGATGAAATGATAAGCACATCGTTGATCCCAGCCAGCATGAGGGTGGAAAGTGGATAGTAGATCATGGGTTTATCGTAAACAGGGACAATTTGCTTGCTGATCGCCAGGGTAATGGGGTATAACCTAGTGCCTAATCCCCCAGCAAGTATGATTCCTTTCATGAATTATCGTTATTGGTTTTTTGTCTGGGTAAGAAAATAAAATTAGCACCGAGCTCACTCAACACAAATAGGCAAATAAACTTCCTGGGGTTTTTATAGATGGTCCTGAAAGAATCAATCTTTTCAGGCTGGATTAGTTGTTTAGAAACGAATTCTTCCAGACTTGAAATATGTACAGCCCATTTATGCTCAAATAGCGGCAAACCAATTTCGACCTCCTGCTGATGCACCACAGTTATTGGATACTCCGATACACCCTGATCAACCACTGAATCTACTGCTTGCTCAATGATGGACTTATAAGGAGCCAGCTCTTTTTCCAGTTGGATAAAGTCAGAAGTCTTTGTCATAATTTCACCGGATATGAAGCAAAGCTACCGATTCAATGTGACTCGTGTGAGGAAACATATCAACTGGAGTTACCTCTTTCAAAATGTATCTTTCTTTGAGCAACGCTATATCTCTGGCCTGTGTACTTGGATTGCAGCTTACATAAATAATTTTTAAAGGTTGCAGCTTCAGGAGCGCATTTACTACATCTTGATGCATTCCAGCCCTAGGGGGATCAGTAACGACAATACTTGGAGAACCATAGCGCTTCTGAAATTCCGGGGAAAGCACATCTTTAACATCTCCGCAAACGAAATGAATATTGTTCACTTCATTAAGGGTTGCATTCATTTTTGCATCATCTATGGCTTTCGAAACAGACTCTATACCCACAACTTTAGATGAAGAACCAGAGAGAAATATTCCTATGCTGCCTGTTCCACAATACAGGTCATAAACAACATCTTCTGGACCGGCATTTGCCAATCTATGCACTTCATTGTAGAGTTTTTCTGCTTGTAATGAGTTGGTCTGGAAGAAAGACTGAGGACTGATCTGATAGGTGAAGCGACCCAGTTTTTCGAAAATGTGGTATCTGCCACTGAAATGATGTACCTCCAAATCCGTAATACTTGAGTTTCGCTTAGTGTTAACGACATAATGCCACGAAGTGATTTCGGGAAATTCTTTTTGAGCCTCTCTTAGAATAGACATTATTTCACCAGGTCTGTTTTCTCCAAAAACCAATACCACCATCCACTCATCCAATGTCGAGTTTCTGATGATCAGGTTTCTCAAAAAACCGGCATGAAGGGTTACATCGTAATAAGTTAGACCTCTGCGGATTGTGAGTTGTCTGATATAGTTTCTGATACAATTGCCCTTTTCATTTTGGAGGAGGCACTCTTCAATGTTCAGAACTTTTTCAAAACTACCCGAAACATGAAAACCCAAAGCTTCTCTATCGTATATCTCTTCACCTGACGCTATTTCATCGTCAGTGAGCCAGCGATGCCTGGAGAAGGTATATTCCATTTTGTTTCGGTATCCAAATGTCTGATCGCAGGGTACGATATTCCTTACTTTTTGAATGTCATCTTTGGCAATACGTGCTAACACATCTTTTACTTTCTTTTCTTTATAAAGCAACTGTGCATCATATCTCATGTGTTGCCAGGAGCATCCACCACAGTCTTGAAAATGCCTGCAAAAAGGATCAATCCTATGTTCGGAAGTAGTTTTCCAACGTAGGGGATATCCCAACTTTAGGCCTTTCTTTTTGCGCCTCCATTGTATGTCAACAACATCGCCAGGAACAGCCTTTTCGCTTACAAGAACAATTTCTCCGTCTTTGCTTTTACCAATGCATGATCCTTTTTCGCCTATGTCGATAACGGCAATATCCTGTAGTACCCTTAATTTTTTTGCCATGTGAGCTAAAAGATGTTAACGAATGATTTCAAATGTAGTTCTCCTGTTTTTAGCCCTTCCCTCAGGGGTGGAATTATCTTCAACAGGTTTACTTTCGCCATAACCAATCGCACGAATTCGGTGTGGTTCAGCTCCAAGCCTGATCAAGGCGTTACGTACAGCTTCAGCTCTGGCAAAAGACAAAACCAAATTATCTGATTCGCTTCCTACATTGTCCGTGTGTCCTGAAACCACCATGGAGTATGTGGGATTTTCAACCATCAATTCATATAAAAATAAAAGCTCTACCTCTGATTCTGGCAACAAGATTGCCTCACCTGACTCAAAGAATATATTGTTCAGTACAACGGGTTTTGAAGAAAGGGTATCTCCAGTGGAGGGTTCAGGCGGAAGAGGGTTCAGCACAATATCCTTGATGAAAGGGGCGACCTGGTGCCGAACACTGTCGTATTTGACATGATCGGAATAAAAGATATAGCCGTTCATTTTCACATTGATCAAAAGCTTTTCCTTGACGGGAATGGCCATTAGGAATCCTCCATTGAAGTTTGCCAAAGCACTTGCTACGACAGCCCCTGTGGTAAGATCTACAGCCTTGATGGATGCCTGAAGGGGGAAACCTGAAATACCATCAGTTACGCGCCCCTTCATGAATGTCATGGGCCGCGGGCGGTATTTCAAGGGCAATTCGAACTCCATGATGTCCAAACTGCCAAGATTCTTATCCTCATACATGTCCGTAGCGAGATAACCCTTTGAGCCATCCAGGGAAACGACCAAAGCACCGTCATTTCCCGTGGTATTGATTGGGCTTCCAAGATGTTGCGGAAGACCCCACCCGTCCTCCTTTTTTATCGACCTGTAAATATCAAAACTACCCATGCCCGGCAACTGGTCCGATCTGAAAAACAATGTTGTATTGTCTGCATGGATAAAAGGTGACTCGTCATTACCACGCGTATTTAAAACGCTCAAATTTTCTGGTGCTGACCAACGACCATCAGTCTTTCTAGACAACCAAAGATCCCTGCCCCCTATTCCGCCTTTTCTATTACTTGCAAAGTAAAGAGTTTGCCCATCCGCACTAAGGGAAGGTTGCGACTCCCAAGAGCGCGTATTGATGCGACCGCCCATGTTTTTTGGAGCGGACCACCCACTTGGCCCCTTTTCGCACATATAAAGATCACACCCGCCATACCCAATCTTTTCATTGCAATGGGTAAAAATGATTAAACTTCCATCAGCAGACAAGGTATGAGCGCCTTCATTAAATGGAGTATTGATGATCTCGATGGCCCTGACTTGAACTTCACCATCATTAAATAACACCTCGAAAAGATCTTCCTGGTTATTTAGTCTCCTGGTAAAAACAATACTACTGCCGTCAATTGTGAATTGCGGGAGGTATTCCGAGTCGCCAGTATTAATGGGAAAAGGCAGGGGTGTTAATCGGACAGGATCAGGGTTGGCTAAAGCTTTCAATATGAATTGAAGTTCGTCCAGTATAATCAAGGTCCTGGCGTAAGCGCGCGATTGTTTATCTGTAAGGGTTAAAAAGTGACTGAATACATTGAATGCTTCTTGATGTCTTTGGCGTTTTTTGTAGAGATCACCCAAAGTGGAATAAATCAGGGGCTCTTTATCGTAGCCTCTCTTTAAAAGGCGTTCGAGTAACGGCAGAGCAAGGTCTTCACTGCCCATATCCAAGAATGCCGTGGCTTTCATGAGAAGCAATTCGGGATGATCAGGATACTTTGAAAGCAACTTTTCGAGCTCAGCAATGGCCAAACCAGACTCGCCATTTTTTATCATCTGGATGGTGCGCTCAAGCCTCTTATGATCTGAGCGTTTGAATGATTGATCTCTTTGCTGGGAAGCGCACGAACCGGCTGTTAAAAGGAAAACAAAAAGATATAATAAATATGAGGGGAACTGAGCGGCTAAAAAACGAACAAAGGTCAAGCGAGCTCCAATAATAACTCCCGGGCTTTTTCGGAACCCTCGTCCGAGGCTTTTCTGATATCTGAGATGAAATCTTTCTTTCCCAACAACTTTTTGGCCATGCCCCTGTAATACCATGCTTCCTTTTCATTGAATTGAACATCCTCCTTACTGGCTTTCTGGAATGCTTTATCAATTGCCTCCAGCGCTTTTTCTGCCTCACCAAGTTCTAGCATAACACGTGCATACATGACATACGCTTCTGCTTTCTTTTTGTCATTGGACGAACCCCGTGAAAATTTTCTTTTTGTGAAAAAGCGCAGATCAAAAGCAGCTTTTTCCCATTGGCCCAACTCAATGTGACAATGGGCTTTTTTAAACCTGGCCTTCCAATACAAAGGTTGGAGAGCCACGGCCTTTTTCAACGTCAGTTCGTAGTTTTCTATTGCTTCTTCTATATTGTTTTCGTTTTCTGCAATAAAGGCCTTCCCATAGTAACTGTGAGCAATTGAATCGTCCAGCTTAATAGCTTTGTTGAAATCGTATAGGGCATCGCTATAATTCTTGAGCTTGAGATTGATCCAACCTCTCCTTTCATAGGCTTGAGCGTGTTTTTCAAACTTTTCGAGCGTTTTGTTGAACGCCTCCAAAGCCTCTTTTTCCTTGCCTTCCTGTTTGAACAGCTTGTCGCCTTTTCTAAACTGCATAACCACGGCCTTGTCGCTGTGGGGCTCTATTTCGCTGGAGTTAATAACCTTTCCTTCATCGATCATCCATGCATCGATCGAGCCAGATACCGCAAACTGTGCGCAGTACTCCAACAGGCTTATGGTGTTCTTAAAGCTCTTGTCAGAAGCATTACCCACGTACCGCGGAATAGAAAGAACCAACATCGTTTCGTCAAAAATGTCTTCTTGTTTGAGAAGAATGTCTGACTTATAATAGGTCTCTGACCGATATTCAAACATCTTGACAACCTTGTCAAAACTTTTCCTGTTGGCAAAAGACAACCGGCCTTGAATAATTGTTTTAAAGTACATTGGGTCAGGTCAGTTTCGAAGAATATCAGCCCTCAATGGAACTTGCAGACTAATAAATCTGCAAAAAAGGTTTAAACACAGTTCTCCGCGTTTGCAAAGATAGTTTATAAGCAGGGAGAAAATCAAGAAAGAAACCCTTATAGGTCAATGTAATTTATACATATGAAATATGGATATGTGATTAAGGTTTCCCGGGTTGTAATGCCTGCCGGTTGATTAACACACCGATGAATACGGACAAAAGAGTATATGCGGTAAAAAAGAGTGCTCCAGGTGCCAGGCTGGAATAATTTATGGTCTCAATATCAAATCCCCCCTGGTTTTGAGAAATGGAATCCAGTTGTGAAGCAATAAGACCATACAATCCAATGTATGCCATGAACATAGCTACTACGAAAACATCTGCCATACTCCATTTGCCAAGATGGAAAATGACGTTTTGTGCAAGTGTGCTTTCCCTGATTTTCCTTTCAAAAAGATAAAAGGCAGAGAGGACCAGTTTAAAAAACGGGAATACAATACTAAAAAGGAAAACCAAGACACCGACGAGTTTCAGGTCTATTCCACCTGAACGCCACAGTGTCTGTGTCACTTCCAAAATTGACTTGCTCTGGTAATATATGACCTGTTCATCGAATGATATGGGCTCATCAAGCAGGCTGAATGAAAACGAATTAAGCCGTGCATCGATGGTGATCATTGGAAGCGAAATACCCAGGACAAGCCAGAGAATAGACACCAGTGTAAGCGTGCTTATCTGGGCATGAAACCCGATGACGTTTTTACCCAAAAAAGCCATTAGAGCTATCGATAATGTCAATATGATTAATAGGGTGATATGACGGGTGATTAAAGATTGCTTAGAAGCGATCTTTTCTTCCAGAAAAGTCTCTGTTTCTGAAAGACCCGGTTGCTCATAAAAGGAATAGATTAATCTCCTCCTGTCCAGATACCTTTGAGAGATGTCGTCTGCGAGCATGCGGATCAACTCCTGTTGCAAGTAGCCTTTGAACATAGGTTCATTGGCTCTTATTTCATCAATGATTTGGGAAGAAAGACCTGGAATCCTGGATTCAAGATTCAGTTTGCTTAACTGATCTGATAAATTGGTCCGTATGACGTTAAGGAACATCGGATTGATAGTTCCTCCTTGTTCGAGGTTGTCTGCAACAATATCTATCAGCTTGCCTGAAACCAGATACTCCTGGTACATCTTTTTAAGATAAACCCGAATCTGGTTATCCAGGGCATCATAAGCCTCCTGGGAAATATTAAACGCCCTTATTTTTTTTCGGAAAATAACAAATGCCTGCTCCTTCCAGAGTTGGATATTGAAAAGCTCATAATTCACCCGGTTTATCTCGGCATAGTGTTCCTTCAATATTTTATTCGCTGACACGTCGACGAAAAGATCATATGCCACTTTGATCGAAATCAACCCGGCAATTAACAAAAGAGACAGCACTATTTTTTTAACCATTACAATCTCACTTTTTCATCCCGGGAAGACGACCAGAAAAGAATAAAGTATATTTTATGCATAATCTTATCAAAAGACGTCATAGAAACAAAAAAGTTATGCATAAGACAGCCTTTCTCTTATTTTATTGTCTGGGGGCATGTGTAACTGCCCAGCAAACCGAGGAAAAAATGCGCACCATAGAAGTAACCGGGTCAGCAGAGATGGAAATAGACCCTGAAGAAGTGATATTTCAAATCACCATTGAAGAGTATTGGAAAGAAGAATTTGAAGGGAAAGAATGGGAAGAATACAGAAGTAAAGTATCTATCGACAGCATAGAGTCTTCGTTGGTTGCAGAATTATTGGAACAGGGAGTGACGATGAAAATGATTACACTTGTCCAGACAGGAAACTTCTGGCGACACAGGGGTAAAGATTTCCTGGTCAGAAAGACCCTCCAGATAAGTCTGGATAATTATGCAATGGCCAACTCCCTATCTAACGAATTGAAAACACGAGGTATCCAGGGAATGTATGTCCAGGAATTGAAACACAGTCAAATCGAAAAGTACAAACTGGAGTGCAAGTCAAAGGCCCTGCTTAATGCCCGAGAAAAAGCCAATGCTATTCTGGCAGTTTTAGGAGAGTCTGTGGATAATGCCGTGAGAATAGTTGAAGTCGATCAGCACCAATCCATCTATCAAAAGGATTATGCAATGATGAGATCAGCCTCGGCCGAACAAGCACCTGTTGAATATGAAAACTTCAAGAAGATTTCCATTTCGGCAGACCTTCGTGTGGTTTTTTCGATTAAGACGGATTAAAACTTAAACCCCACCGAAAGGTGAATACCAAAATTCCTGTCGAAATCACGATTGTAAACGAAATTGCCGTTCTCATTGATTTCCTGGAAGGACACGTCTCCTGTATCGCGCGTAATATCTTTTAATCCATATTCGGCCCGCAACATCAGGTATAAGCCCCGGTTCAGATAATAGGCAACACCACCGATTAATCCATAATCAATCCCAGCAAAACGCTCGTCAACAATAAAATCGTGGTGGTAGTACGCACCGACAATTCCCGGCAGGTCGACATCTTCTCCATTGACCCTGATCAGTAAAGGACTGGCAAATCCATTAAATTCCCCGGCGCGATCCGAATTATAGTCAAAATCCAAACCTTGTCTGAACGAATGCTCTTGTAGGTTGGTTTCTCCTCCAAAGTTGAGAATACCTGTCGCCACAGGATTCAGCAATAGGTTGAAATAACCACCTACATGAATTTCGAGTTTGTCATTCACCCTTAGGTGAAATGTCTGGGGGAAAGAAAGATAGGCATTGGAATGTTCGAGGGTAATTTTCGTAGTATCTCTGAATACAAATCGCGGGGAATTAACCAAGTCGAAAAGATAATAGCCATCGTCTGAGAAAAATTGATATTTGGATCCCGTTTGGTTGTATAGAATTTCAGAACGCAAACCTATGATATCATTGAAATTCCATTGAAAATTGATCCCGAAATGAAACCCACCGTTCAAATCGTAATCTTCTATGGCATTGACTTCTTTGGGACCTAGAAATTGAGATTGACTTAATCCAGCCCGAATACCAATATTATAACCCTGTGAAAACGAATATACAGAGGCAAACAGGAGAAAGACAACAACACCAAAAGATCTGGACATCAACTTAAATTGAGGGGCAAAGATAGCCGAAATGCTATACTGCAAAAATCCCATTTTGCTGGTCCGGCCGACAGACCGGTGAGAGGATTAACCCATTTCCGACACGACCTCCTTCACCTCGGGAACCATGCGTCTGAGCATTCCTTCAATTCCGGCTTTTAAGGTAACGGTGGAAGAAGGACATCCGCTGCAAGACCCCTGTAGAATCACGGTAACAATACCTTCTGAAAAAGATTTGAATTCAATGTTTCCTCCATCCATTTCTACGGCAGGTTTGACGTATGTATCAATGAGGTCTTTTATTTTTGTAACCAGTACGGCTTCCTCTCCAGAGTATTGATAACCAACGCCCTCTTCTTCCTCTTTAGATCTCATAGCTTCATCAAACCCTTCTTTTACGATTTCCTTTCCTTCGGAAACATGATTTTTAATAAACTCCTTCAATTGAAGCATGATATCCTCCCAAGAATAGTTCATTTCCTTGGTAACGGTCACGAAATTGTTACATATGTAAACCCCTTTAACGTAAGGAAAAGAGAACAACTCCTTTGCCAGATCAGACCATTCCTCAGCTAACTCAGAATTTCTGAAATCTGCCGTGCCCCTGTAAAGAATTTTGTTGGTGACAAATTTCAAGGACTCGGGGTTAGGCGTTTGCTCCGTGTAGAGCATAATGGGACTTTGGGTAGCAGTACTCATTTTTTGAATTTTCGATTTACTCAATCAATATTAAACCAAGACAAATGGTTTACAAAGATTCAACAATTATCTGAAAATTTCCTGTTGGTCTCTGAGTTCCATGATTAGGATTCAAGTCCTCCCCATAAGTTTGGGGTCGGAGCATGGAATATAAACCAGGTATTTTTGCTCAAAGAAAGACAAGGGTACTAGCTCGGTTAAAGGTAGAACGGTGTATGTTTGGACGCCTGCCTCCTCAAGCTCCCGGGAAATATCACCCCCTTTCAGTAGAATGAGGCCATTGGGAATGGAATGGTTTTGGACAAAATTAAATTTTCCGGCACACCATCGAAGTATTTTTCCTGTGTCTGCCACAGCCCGTGCTGTAATAAAATCGAATGTATCCTTTATCTCTTCAACACGAACCTTTTCTGTTTTAGTATTTTTTAAACCCAGCGTTCTGATGACCTCATTGACGACGGCTATTTTCTTTCCGATACTGTCGACCAAAGTAAATTGTGAGTTGGGAAACATGATGGCGAGCGGGATTCCGGGAAACCCTCCTCCTGTGCCTAAGTCCATTACCTTGGTATCTTTCCGGAAATTAATCCATTTTCCTATACATAAAGAATGAATGACATGTCGTTCAAAAAAATGGTCAATATCCTTTCTCGAAATAAGGTTAATCCGGGTGTTCCAATACACATAAATGTCACGAAGCTCCAAAAGTTGTCCCAATTGATCTTCCGTTAGACTTTGGAAATAGGCTAATGCAAGTCGTTCTGAATCCATTTTTTAGGTTTTGAGAAAATAAAAACGGAGAGTAGTAAATAGAAAAAGACCAAAAAGAAATCCAACACTGCAGCGAAAAGAACCAGGTCTTTATGACCAAACCTGTTGAGTATTGGCTTGTAAGACACGTGACTCAGGGCAAAGGTGCTAAAAAGACAAATAGCTCCAAGGGTTACAGAATAAAACAACATTGCCAGTGCGAGAATATAAGATCCTATATGTGAAGCATGAAGAACCGTTAACCATAACCTAGTCTTGGGTTTGTAGCGAATAGAAGTACTTATATGGCGCTGTTTCTGTTGGAAAAAAGCCAAAAGGGATTTTTTTGGCTCAGAGATTGTAAATGAATCCGGGTCCAAAGAAACTTCAAATCGCGTTTTATCCGGAAGGGAAGAAATAAAAAGGTCATCATCACCACTTAATAGGTCGAGGTGGGTTGTCATTTTATCGCTCTCGTCAAAGGTCGCCATGGAATAAAACAAATTTCGACCGACACCCATGTATGGAACACCATTAGCGGCGAATGTGAGATATGTAGAGCCAACGAACCAGGTTTCAAATCTTATGAATTTATTTAACCAGCCCTTTCGCGCAGCATAGGCCCCATATCCCAAGACCACATCGTTGGAATGATGGTGGCTCATCGCCTTTTTCAACCATAACCGGGAAGCCGGCCGACAGTCAGCATCGGTCAGGGCTAACCAATTACCTGATGCCGAAGCTATTCCCCGGATCAACCCTTGCTTCTTTCCTGTTTCACCCTCCTTTAATGAAAGGTACTGTACGCGCTTCTTAAATTTTTCGCCATCAGCGAATTTTTCCAAAATGGCTTTTGTGTTGTCCTTGGAGTGATCATCGACAACGATAATTTCGCAATCTTCATAATCCTGGTCAATGAGAAAAGGCAAATTTCGTTCGAGGTTTTCAGCTTCATTTTTAGCGACAACAACTATTGATACGGCTGGCAGGTCGGCTGATATGCCGGGTAATACACTTTTATCCTTCAGCACCTGGGCCGACCGGCACCAATAGAAAATTTTACCGAAAATGCAGAAAAACCATAAGGTCAGAATGACATTCACCGCTGAAAAGTGTTAATCGAGGTATTGAATATGTCGTTGACAGGCATAAAAATGACACATTATCGATATATATTTACGTGTCTTTTCGTTTTCTACGAGAGAACCTACCTGGGAGATTCATCGAATCTTACAATTCCTTAACAAGAAAAACACAAGTGTCCTTTATGGAATTCATCCGGCGGTCAATTGCATTCGGACTGTTCGCCATAGGCCTTTTTGCTTCATTAGCAGCGCAGGTCTTCGGCACGGGCATACCGGACAATTGGTATGATGAGAACCAAAGGTACTTTGTATTTTTTGTTGACCAGGAAGGGATATATAGGTTAACTTATGAAGAACTGGCAAAAGCAGGAGTGCCTGTCGATCTGATCAAACCAGAGCGCTATAGGTTATTTTCATATGGAATCGAACAAAACCTGTTGATTTCAAGCCAGGAACAATTTCAAGCGAAAGATTATCTGGAGTTCTACGGGCGCAACAATGATGGCACGCTGGACGCCATCTTGTATGCCGATCCCGTGCACCATCCCCTGAATCCAAAGCTCAGCTTTTACGGGAATAAAAGACCCTATTATTTGACATGGGATAAATCGCCTGATAAATTACCAGCACCAAGGCGATACATTAAAAAGGATAATGGCCTTGGCGGACAGGGACTTCCACCGAAGGAGTCCATCTATTTGCACAAGCGAGACACAATCTTTACCTCGTTTCATTTTAAACCAACGCACGATGGAAGAAATTACATCAGGTACAGCAACTTCGATGTAG
This sequence comes from Saprospiraceae bacterium, assembly GCA_041628815.1. Classification (GTDB taxonomy): domain Bacteria; phylum Bacteroidota; class Bacteroidia; order Chitinophagales; family Saprospiraceae; genus JBFKOL01. The sequence goes on from JBFKOL010000006.1 coordinate 23,759, forward strand.
CAGAAGGCTATGGCTCTGAACTTACCAATGAGACCAATCTATATTTCCAGCTGGAGGACTTTGTAAGCAACACCCTCGACGTGCGTGTGAAACTTCGTTTTGGAACCAATGTGCTGAGTCGGAATCACTCGGTATATATCAACGACTTTGCCATAAAAAATATATCCCAAACGGGCTATGGTGTAGTGGAGGTAAATGAAAAAATCAACCGACAACTTATAACCTCGCACAACTTGAAGTTGACCATAAGAGGCCTGACAGGAAGCCAGGACAAACACAGCCTTGCGTTTGCAGAAATATGGTATCCACGAAAGTACGACTTCAAAGGACAGTCCACCTTCTTCTTTCATCAGCAACCATCCATCATTTCCAGATTGGTTGAAATAGAAAACTTTGATGTGAAGTCGGGACAGGTTCGTCTGTTCAATCTGGACAAGGGGTACTATATGCATTGTGAAACCCAGGATGATCTTGTTCGCTTTGTAAGTCCATCTTCGTTTACCGAAGACCGGCTGATTCTAACGACAGACCAGGCAGTGTTGACTATAAATAGTATTGAGGAAGTCAGGCTGAATAAGCAGCTCAATGACGTGGACTACATGATCATTACCCATCCAAGGCTTATCCAGGGTGGCGCAGAAGAATACGAAAAGTACCGTCAATCTCCCGAGGGCGGTGGATACAGAACCGCGATAGTTGATATGGACCTCATTTATCACGCCTTTGGTTATGGAGTAAAAGGGCATCCCGCATCGCTCGTGAACTATTTCAAAGCACTCGACAGGGAAGAAAAAATGCCAGACTTTATTTTTCTTTTAGGTAAAGGACTAGAGTACAGTGAATTTCACGATGGCGACACGGATCAGTCATTTGTTCCCACGATGGGAATTCCTGGTTCAGATAACTTGCTGGTGCGAGGCATGGATGGCAAGTTTCCTGCTGCACCTGTGGGTAGGCTAGCGGCTTCAAACACAGATGATATTATCAACTATTTGGAAAAAATAAAACTTCATGAAAACCCTGTCAATGAATCGCAAACCCTGTCAGATCAAGGCTGGAAGAAAAGTCTTATTCACTTGAGTGGTGGATCTGCAGACATCCAGGATCTATTGTTTTCTTTTCTGCGAGATATGGAACATATTGTTTCTAACAACAAATTTGGAGGTGAAGTCACAACGTTTAGAAAAACATCGGCCGACCCCATTCAACAGACAAAAACACAGGCAATCATTGAACGAATGAACGAAGGTGCGGCGATGGTCACCTTTTTTGGGCACTCAGCAGTAGGAACATTTGATTTTAGCCTGGAAGATCCTTCAAAATACGATAACAAGGGAAAAAATCCGGTCATCCTTTCATTGGGATGTCATTCCGGAAATATTCACACTCCTTTTCCTGGTGTCAGTGAAGACTTCGTTTTGGAAAAAGAGAACGGAGCCATTGCTTTTGTAGCTTCTTCAGGAACAGCATTCCCCGGACCTCAATACAGGCTTGGTTCAGCACTTTATGAGTTCTTGGGCGGAGAAATGTACGGTGAACCAATCGGCAGAATACTTCAAAGGGTCATTTCAGAACAAAGCCAAAGCACATCGATAGAGGTACAAACCTTGGCGCAGCAATTTACCTTACATGGTGATCCCGCCTATCGTCAGCACGGATTCTCTGGATCGGACTATATTATTGACCCGGCAACGGTGCGAATAGAACCGGACCTGCTTAATTCTACCGTACAGCAATTTGATGTTGTTTTTGATGTTGTTAATATAGGTGCAGCCACAACTGAAGAGGTAGATGTCCGGGCCATTCACGTTCTTCCCAATGGTACGGCAACAGATACCTTCCTTCTGACCATTCCATCGCCGGCTAACAGGACAAATGTTGCCATTGCATTTAACAACCCGGGACTATCGGCAATAGGCATCAACAAAGTGCTCTTGGAATTGGACCCATTCAACCTGATAGCCGAGAAACCAGGAGATCTGGCAGAAACAAACAATAGACTTATCAACGCCACAGGAGAAGAGGGGCACCGGTTTTTTATACTCGACAATAGTGCCAGGCCAATGTACCCTCCGGACTTTTCCATAGTGCCTGAAGCCGGGGAAATCAAATTATCAAGTGCAATCAGCAATGCATTGTCGCCCGGAGGAACCTTCATAGTACAAATTGACACAACCAATCAATTCAACAGCCCACTGCTGCAAACGGCGGAATTGGAGAGTACGAGCAGCATCATAAGTTGGGCGCCTGACTTGAACTGGACACCTGGAACAGTCTATTATTGGCGAATCAGGCCTGAAGACAATGACGTTTTCAATTTGAACAATCACCTTTGGCGCACTAGTTCATTCATTTATCTTCCAGGTAGCGAAAAAGGTTGGAGTCAAAGTCATCACTATCAATGGCTGGCCAATGAGTACAGAAAGATGTCCGTAAATGATCAACGCAAATTGGCATATGACCTGAGATCCTGGGATGTCCGCATAAAAAATGAAATTGGAGACCCGTCGGACTTTTGGGTATTTGTAAACAACACTCCTTGGGCCTCTTTAAACCCCAAGGAACTAGCACCCGCTATTGCCGTTTTTGCCTGGGATAAGAAAAACGGGATCGTTCAAAACCATGGAAGTGATTATGGCTCCATCCCCTACTCAAAAGATGGTTTTGTCTTTAAAGCCAACACGCCATCCGGAAGAAAGGGATTAATAGAACTGCTGAATGCCCTTCAGGACGGCACCCGGGTATTTATCCATACCATTTTGGGATCGGACGATGATGATCTTCAAACGAAAGATTGGAAGTCTGACAAGGAAATTCTTGGGAGTGATCTATTCGACGTATTGACAGGATTTGGGGCTAAAAAGGTAAAAATGCTTGAAACAAGGGGTACAGTCCCTTATACTTTCATATTTGACAAAGGAGAAGGGCCTGTCGTGGAGGACTTGGCAGGGTCAATTTATGAAACCTTAGACTTGAACAGTACCGCAAAAAGTATTTGGGACGAAGGTGAAATGACATCTGTACAATTTGGGCCATCAAACAGGTGGATGCGTCTGAAATGGGAGGAAGAAAAAACTGAAGGTGACCAAACACTTTTGCAGGTGTATGGAGTAAAACCAACGGGAAAGATCGATCTTCTGAAAGAAATTAGAAACGATTACGACGTAAACCTCACCAGCATTAACCCGGAGAAATATCCGTATTTAAGACTCAAATATGTGACCGAGGATGAAAAACACAAAACCAGTGCCCAACTGTCTCATTGGAGGATTGTGCACACCACGTTGCCGGATGCAGCACTTTATTCCGATGTTAAAGATTTTGCCATTGCCGATACCATTAATGCCGGAGAAGAGCTGAGCATAAAATTTCAGTTGAGACACCTGACCCCAGCACCAATGGAGGCTCCATTGGTCAGGTTTAGACTTACGGGTAAGGACAACCAGGAGGCTGTATTTGTCAGAAGGGTAAACCGTTTACCGGGGAATGGAGCCATTGTTGTTGAGGAGAATGTTCCAACGCAAGATTTGGAAGGTGTTTATCGAATAGAAATAGAAATCAACCCAGGGCAGGAAATAAGAGAAGTCACCGACTGTAACAACTTTGGATATACCGAAGTATTCATTCGACCTGATAAGGAAAATCCACTGCTGGATGTGACATTTGACGGAAGGCATATTCGAAATGGTCAATATATAAGAAGCCACCCGGAAATCGTCGTAACTCTGTACGATGCAAACCAACATGTCCTTTTGACTGATCCGGAACTGCTTGCAATAAAGTTGATCTATCCGGGCGGACTCGAATGGAAAATCAAAATAGGAGACCCCGGAGTTCAATTCATTCCAGCCAAAGATCCGTCTAACAACATCGCCTATTTTGTCCTGACCCCTAACCTCAATGCTCCAGGCAACTATGCTCTCGAAGTCCAAGCGAGAGATGTTGCGGGCAATTCCTCAGGGAAAGAAAAGTTTAGAGTGACGTTCAGGATAGGGGATTACAATGAAGATGCACCCTTCAGGATCTATCCCAACCCTACCAGGAATCACGCTCAAATAGAGTATTTTTTGAATGCCGACCGCCTACCGGATATATTTATTTTCAGAATCATCTCTTCAGATGGCGTAGTGATCAATTCTTTTGGTCCATCGGAATTTGGAGGAATAGGTCCTGGGCTGAATTCTTTCGTATGGGATGCGACCGATAATTCTGGCAGCCCATTGCCTGCGGGTATTTATTTTTATGAATTGATCACAGACATCGGGTCGAAGCGCGACAAGATCAAGGGTAGTATTATTTTGTTGCGATAGCTATTATTTTACCCGCCAATCTGGCCATGGGCTGAAGTATATCAAGCAACAAGTTTTCCGGGTAGTAATTATGGCCGGAAAACAAATCGAATACCCCTCGAACAAAGAATACGGGAATATTCTTGAAAGTTTTGAATATGCCGTGCAAGCGATATTGTTCAGGGAAGACTGCATATCCATCTCTGGCAGTAACATATGCAGATTTGACGTGCCACCATAGCTTGTGTTTATGAGGCAGTACGGCATGGTAGACCATCAAGTTCGGATCATATCCGATATTCCAGCCTTGTTGTCTAAACTTAATTTGTACCAGATTTTCTGCACCATATCCCAAGAGATCACCTTTCATTCCGGCCTTTTCGTCAAATCCACCAACGGCTACTAATTTTTCTTTTTGAAAAAACATATTCCCTCCCCATAGAAATCCTTCATTCAATAAGCCAGGCGCATCAAGCATAATGGGTTTGTTGCCATATTCACTACTGAGCCAACGTGGTTTTCCAAATGGCCAATGTGACTGTATAGCACCGCCAAAACATGCATACTTATCCTCTTTAATCATAGAAAAAGCACGGGAAATGAATCCGCGAGGTACTACGGAGTCATCATCGAGATAGCCTATATACTTTGTTGTGGCAATCGCAGCACCACGATTTCTTGCACGGCTTAATCCTCCGGCTTCCCGGGAATAGTAAAAAGGATTACCATACGCCGAAACCAAGGACATATTTGCGGATTGATTGCCTGGGTCATCAGAGGTGTCAATTACTACCACAGAACATTTCTGATGCCCACAAGCTAGGTCAGAAGACAAAGCATCAAGACATTCTTTGAGTAATTTCTGACGGTTATACGTACAAATTATTATCGACAGCAATTGATTGTCCTCCATATGAAGGTCCGAAAGACTATTTTAGACTTTCCAATATGGACATTTCTGTCATCATACCCGTTTACAATGCTCAAGAATATCTGGAAAGATGCCTTGAATCGATTCTTATACAGAAAGAAGTTCTTCAGATAATCGCGGTGGACGACGGATCAGAAGACAGCAGTGCCGAAATAATAAACACTTACGGAAAAAACCATAAAAAAATAGAATTTCACCGGCACGAGGCTGGAAAAAACCTTGGGAGGGCAGCCACACGAAACCTCGGGCTTAGCAAAGCGAAATCCTCTTGGATAGCCTTTCTGGATGCGGACGACTATTACTTGCCCGGAAGATTTGAACACGTGACTCAAAGGCCGAACAAAGGAATCGATGGGTTTTATGATAGCATTCAAACCGAATATTCCAAACCCAAGTACAGGGCGGTTTTTAACGATAATTTTACTGGGATAAGAACAAATGTTGAACCAACCGAACTGTTCCGGCACCTTGTACTGCATGACGAGGATCACATCTCCCTGAACGGACTGACCGTACGGAAAAGATGTTGTTTGGAAATAGGTGGATTTGACCGTGAACTCGAGATAGGGGAAGACACCGATTTCGTATGGCGGTTGGCAAAAAGCTATCGGCTGATTCCAGGAGAAAAAAGTGATCCTGTTGCCGTCAGATACGTGCACGGTAAGAACTCATACTTTGACCGAAAACGCGTATTTGAAAATCGCCGCAAATTTTATCTCAAATGGAAGGAGATAACAGATCATCCAAACACAGAGGGACTTGTCAAACAAAAAATTTCCGAAAAAGCAGCTTATTATGGAAGGACACCGGCGTTTAGGAGGCTTTTCAACTCCCTGTTACAGAGGTAAAAAGTTCAGATAGTTTGGGAGCTACAGCTTGCACTGAGAACTCTTGTAAGGCTCTTTTGCGGATATTTTCAGCGTCAAAGGTGTCCAGATTCAAAAGTACATGTTCTATTGTCCGGGCAAGACTTTCTTCTGTTGCATGATGGTCGATTAAACCGTTGTAATCACGGATAATATCCCTACAACCACCATTATCCGTCGCGATAACCGGAAGACCGCACAAAAGTGCTTCTACCAATACAATACCAAAGCTTTCATGAGAACTTGGCAATACCAGAAGACTTGCCTTTGCCAAAAAAGCGGCTACTTTTATCTGCTCCTGACGACCCGCAAAGATGATATATTCTGAAAGATTCAAAATTCTTGCAAGATGGATGAGTTTTTTTCTTTTAGGACCATCTCCTATGACTAACAATCTGACAGGTTGGCCTGATGCTCTCACACGTGCAAAGGCTTGTATCAACAAATCAACTCTTTTACGTTCAATCAAATCACCCACGAATACGATGGTTTTATTGGTTTCAATCTTCTCTTCACGGGGAGAGAAGATCTTGTGATCTATAAAATTTGGCACCACCTCGGTGTCGTAGGACCACCTGACCTGTATGAACTCTTTAAGTGCATGACTCACACAGATGATACGATTAGCCCCGCGCAATGCTTCTTCAACAAATCGCACGTGATAGGGCCTGATCGTTTCATTGAGCAATCCCGAAAAATGGAGAACCACGACGTATGGAATTTGGAATCTTTTTTTTATTCGTGCTGCGACAGCGCCTCCGAGGTAAGTGTGGGCAAAAATCACAGTAGGGGCGCCAAACTGTTTGATATAGTCCGATATATGGTTGGAGTAAATTTGTACCCAACAATTCAATGTCCAAGATGTGTTCCTGGGTAAAAAGGGCCCTCGTTGTATGAAAGCCCGGTAGGGTAGTTGGTCTACGACCTGTGTGCGCAAGAAGTTACCACGGCATAAGTGTCTTATACTCAAATCTGCAAAAGCCAGGTCTATATTGAAACCAAAAAGGTACAAAAGGCGGGTTTGATGGTGAATGAAATCACCGTCATAAGGATTTAATGGACCTGGAAACCAACCAGGGACGACGAGAATTTTTCCCTTAAAAATGATATACTATTTTTTCGCAATATAACTTTACAAAACAAAAGAACTCAGATCCAATACACGATCATTATCCCACATTTTAATCAAACAGAAGCTTTACTTCGCTGTTTGAGAGCTGTTCATGAACAAACGTTGTCCAGGGACCACTTCGAAGTTATCGTTATCGACAATGGCACTTGGGCCTTTCCGACAAAAGAGCTAACCGAAGAATTTCCGGATGTATATTTCATGGAGAATAAGCAGGCCCGAAATCCTTATGTTTCAAGAAACATCGGGATTGAACAGGCAATCGGGAAATGGATCGTCCTATTGGATGCCGGGTGTGCCCCGGCAACACACTGGCTCGAAAAGGCCCACACGGCTCTTTATGAAGAAACCTTAGACCTTGCTGCGGGGAAATTCGTCATGGACCTGAAAGGGAAAGGTTTCTGGGAGAAGATCTACAGTATTATGTATTTACAGAATGAAAAAAACGAAAATATGGGCACGGGCTTTCCGGCTGGAAACCTGTTTGTAAGGAAGAAGCTCTTCAAAACCTTGGGAATGTTTAAGACAATAGGTCATTCTGGCAATGACATAGCTTGGACTAAAAGAGCTATAGAGTCGGGGATGCGGTTTGCTGTTATTCCAGGCGCTGAAGTCTTTTACGAACCTAAAGGGTTTCGGACACTATCATTTTCTGTCTTCAAATACGGCACAGGTTCGGAGTACTCCAGGGTGAATGGCCGATCTTTCAAAGATGTCATGCGTTTTTTTCTTCCGATGCAACCAAAAAACTTCAAATCGGCACTTTCCTATAGAGGTCTTCGGCCCAAAGGTGTCTTGGAAGAATTGAAGTTGTTTTCCGGGACTTACTATGTAAAGATTGTATTCGGGCTCGGTTTATTAAAGGGAAAGATTCTTAACTTTTTACACTCGAAAAGCTGACATCCAGGAAGGAAAAGTACCGGGCGTTTTGCGCAAAGAATTCATCGCTGGAATTGTTTTATCAACCGGCGTACCTCGATGTTGTTTGTGATGATGGAGAATGGGATGTAGCATTGTACGAAGAAGGCGATGAGGTGGTTGCTGTATGGCCTTATTACGTCAAGAGAAAGGTTGGTTTGCATTACATTACACAGCCTAACCTTACCCCTTACCTGGGCATTGTGGGGCCTATAATAGACCAGGCATTAAAAATGCCTCGTTTGAGGGCAAAAGAAATCAAGGCATACCATGCGCTTTGTGAACAATTACCGCGCATTGCATCTTTGAGGGTTCACTGCCATCCTGATTTCAACAACGGATTGCCTCTCCAGTGGTACGGCTTATCACAAACTGTGCGGTATACCTATCGTCTCAATCTTTTGCAGAAGGAAGAACACCTTTGGGATTGCATGGAATCAGGGCAAAGAAACAGGATCAGAAAGGCGACTGGTTCTTTACATGTACAAGAATCTGAAGATCCTGACATTTTTATCAATCTTGCCGGCAAATCATTTCGCAGAGATGGCTCCCAATCGATTTTTTCAACCGAGTGGTTCAGAAAATACGACACCTTTTTAGGTGCCTCGAAGTTGAGAAAAATCAGCCTGGCAGTTGACCGCCAGGGAAAACCACTTGCCGCCAATTATACGGTAAAAGGAAAACATACCATCTATTGTATAGGTATTGGCCGTGAAAACGATGATACAATCTCTGGTGCCAATGCTTTTCTGATGTGGAAGACCATTTGTGCATACAGGTCTGAAGGCTATCGTTGGTTTGATTTTGAAGGGGGCAACATTATGCGAATTGAAAAGTTCTTCAGGTCTTTTGGTGGCGACCTAGTACCTTATTATTGTTTTCTTAAGCCACCGCCATTGTGGGTAAGTGCTGCCAAGCGGATTAGGGATAAGTTCAATAGACCATGAGCGAGGATAAATTAAAAGGGCTCATGATCTATCCTATGGACCTGTGCGACCCCAACCATGGAGGAATACGCCAAAAAAGCATTGGCCAGTTTAAAGGGATGGAAGAAAATGGCATTGACTGTGACCAAATTCACCTTTGCGGATCCATGATTATCGCAAACGGAGAACTGTCATTGCCAAAACAAATCAAGCCATTTAATACGGCCACCTTACGCATGCTTTTTTTCAGAAGGATAATCGACCTGGTAGGCAACAAATGCTACGACATTTGCCTAATTAGGTATAGGGTCTGGATGCCTCAAATGGATCGTTTCTTGCACTTAATCAAGAAAAACAACCCAAAATGCAAGGTAGCGATTGAAGTGCCAACATTTCCATACAGCATGGAATGGGAAGGACCTTTGGCAAGAGTTGTCTTAAGGTTAGACAAGATGGTCCAGCGCAAGGCAAACCCATATATTGATCTTATTATTCATCCCGGAGGCGGGGAATCCATTTGGGGAAAGCCGACGATGCATATCGACAATGCAGTACTCATTCAAAAAACTCTTCTTAAACCCTACGACATAAAAGATGAAATTCGACTAATAGCCATAGGCAAATGGAGAAAGTGGCATGGCCTGGACAGGTTGATAGTGGCTATGCGTGTCGATCGAGAGACGGTACAAAACCACCGTATCAGTTTAACCATCGTAGGAACTGGATCTGAAACGAGACGACTCAAACAACTCTCACAGAACCTGGAGCTTACAGAACACATTAGTTTTATGGGCGCTATTGCCGAAGATCATCTCCGATTTATGCTGAAAAAACAATGGATAGGAGTTGGAACATTAGGTCTTCACCGCAAGGGAAAAATGTTGAACTCGTCCTTAAAACACAGAACATATTGCGCATATGGAGTCCCGTTTATCCTCTCAGGCAACGATTTATCCTTTCCCGCTGATTTGCCCTTCGTTAACTATTTTCCTGACAATGATGAACCCATTTCTATAGAGGAGGTTGTGAACTTTCACTCAAAATTGCACAAAATGCGCGATGTAAGGAGAGAAATGCAGGAGTACGCCACAAAGAAGCTTAACTGGAGTCAAAGAATGAGGTCGGTTCTAGAAGGACTCGGTGTCGCAGGACCGGGTAACGCATCAAGTTGTGCTGAAAGTTCGGGGGCCTTGCAATAGTCGGCAATTTTCCTATGGTACAAGGCAATGATCATTTCCACGTCAAAGTGTTTTTTAATCCGACTCCTTCCATTGGCACCCAGGCGGGATCGTTCGGCAGGGCTTAGGCCAATAAATTTTTCAATGGCCTCTACCAGGGAATCTTTGGATCGTGGCTCGCACAATAAACCGGTAACAAAGTGACGTACGATCTCTTTACATCCTACATTATTGGTGGTAATGATTGGGATACGCATACTCGAGGCTTCCAGTAAAATGCGCGACATTCCTTCCCTATAATAGGAAGGAAAAACCAAACAATCAGCCCTCGAAAGATAGGGACGGACATCTTCTGTAGATCCAAGGTACCTGATGAATCCTTCGGACTGCCATTTGTACAACAGCTCCTGGGAAATGGAATTTGGATTCTTTTCATCGATGAATCCAAGAATCTCAAAGCGCAGGTTTTGGTGACGGGTCTTCAACACCTTCGCAGCTGCAACATATTCTACTATGCCTTTTTCCCTCAGGATTCTACCTGCGTATAAAAATCGCGTCAGGACCGATTTGCTATTGGGGCTACCCGGAAAGTATTTTGCGGTATTTACCCCCTCTGAAGGCAAAACGAATGTTTTTTCCACCGGAATAATCCCTCGCGACACGAATTCGTCTCTGTCTGTTATGTTCAAAAACCACATTTCACGAGCACATCGTCCGGCTCCTACATACAGTACTTTTGTCACCCAAGAAACAATGGAGTTCTTGAAGCTGAACGTCCTGCCAAGACCCGTGGTGATGGCAGTTGATGGGATTCGATTCAGAAATGCGGCCAGGCTTCCATAAATATTGGGCTTTATGGTAAAATGAAAGATGTGTTCAAAGTGATGTTTGCGATATGCCAATGCCAGCTGAATGAATAACACGATATCTTTGAAGGGGTTAACGCCATAGTTATCTACAGAGACAGGGATATACACGACTCCCTCCGCTATCAGTTTGGCACTGAAATGGTCTCTTGGGGCCAGCACAAAAACCTTATACCCGTGTGTTATGAATGATCTAATCACTTCAATTCTAAAATTGTAAACACTCCATGAGGTATTGGAGACAAAAGCAATCTTCGTGGGCTTTCTTCCGTCGCTCATAAAAACTTTACGTCTTTAATGCCAGCACGCAATTGTTTGATTTCTTGTTCTTTTTCCCTGGGATATATCATCAAAACATCACCGGTATCAATAACAATAAAGTTGTCCAAATCCTTTAATACAATCAGTTTATCGCTATTAGTAGATGAAACAAGATTGCCTTTTGATGTAATCACCTTTTTGTATTTGGACAGAAGGACATTGCCAGAGTCATCTTTCGGCAAATAATTGTAAAGTGAATTCCATGTCCCCAAATCTGACCAACCAATGTCCGAAGGAATCGTTTTTACGTTATCTGCATTTTCAATAATTGCAAAATCGACCGATATTTTTCTCGTACCCGGGTATACTTTCCTGATGTATTCCTGCTCTCCGTCAGTCCCGATTACATCGGGCTCAGCCAACAAGGTCGATAGGATGTCGCCTGCATACTTTTCGTACGCTTTTATCAATGTTCTCACTGACCATATAAAAATACCGGCATTCCACAAGTATTCCCCAGAGGAAAGATACTGTTCAGCTGTTTTTAAATCTGGTTTTTCTACAAACTTCTCAACGTCGCAAATTGCTCGGTTAACAGGGTTTTGCCGGTATTTGATATAACCATAGCCTGTGTCTGGCCTGGTCGGGGTGATTCCGAGAGTAACAATGTCATCGTTATCGGAAGCATGGCGCAAGGCAAGCTTCATGTGCGTAATGAACACATCTTCTTTTTCTATGATATGGTCGGAAGGCACCACGGCAAATACTGCTTTAGTGCTCATTGTCCGCAAACGAAGTGCTGCATAAGCAATACATGGTGCAGTATTGTTGCGAGAAGGTTCGAGTAAAAGTTGAGCCTCTGAAATATCACCCAACTGCTCCAGGATTTTATCCTTATAGGATTCAACAGAAAGTACAAAGACATTTTCTGCAGGAACGATTTTGACCACCCTCTGGAACGTCTGTTGCAACAAAGAAATACCGGATCCTGTGATGTCGAGGAATTGTTTAGGCGATTTTTCCCTGCTGGCAGGCCAAAACCGGGATCCAACCCCTCCAGCCATGATGACAATAAATTGATTGGATTTAAGACTCATTCACAATCCGATTTAATATATGATCAAAAGAGTTTATGTATTTCTGGCTGAAAATGCGTGATAAAACTAAAGCTTTTTGTCTCTTCTCTTCGATTTGACGTCGATTAAGTGATTTTAAAAAAAGTTCAACATCATCAATTGTGGGTATATGCCACCCGGCTTCCATCACATATTGCCATGTATCGCTATCGGTAGATCCCATAAACAGTATTGCTGATCCCGCAGAGAGCGCAGAAAAAGCTTTGGAAGGAACGCAAATATGTGTCCAACTTTGAGATAGGCTTACAAGATGGATATCCGCTTGAGACATATGAATGGGATCTGTTGATACAAAACTCACCCAAGGCTTGTCCTTCATGGAGGAGTAGAGACCACTGCTCTTTGAACCGGTTACACATAAGAGGAGCCTGTGTCTTTCCGGATCCATTTTTTGGGCAAGGGTAATAATAAGCTGTGGGTCGTGCGCTTCTCCGAGGTTGCCAAAATATCCAAAAGTAATCCTTCTGTCAGTTTGTGACACACCGTTTGCGGTGGGGAGATCAGGTATTGTGTTGTGGATTCCCACCGGGCACAAGACATATGGTCCATCGGTGTACAGGTTTTTCTTGAGGTACTTGGCTTGTCCGGGGCCCAAAGCAATAATAAACTCCGGAGGGTGCTTCTGTATTTGCCTTTTGGTCCATTTATAGAATGGATGATTTTCGCGAATCAGCCCCCTGGCGGAAAAGGCATCCGGGTAAATATCCATAGACCAAAGACTCCAGCGATGTTTTTTAAGAAGTATAGCTGCCCAAAAGCTCAGAAATGGAGGATCGGTCATTACAATGATATGACCTGGAGACTCACGTTTGGCCTGGCGAATCAGGAGCGCTGCGGAAAAAAAGTTTTCAATCAACCTTAACAGGATGTTTTTCCCCCTGTAAGCCGAGCGTACGGTTTTAACCTTGACATGGCCATATCCCGGCTGTGGCCGGCGGTCGTGTCTTTGCGTACAAATTAAAACTTGCTGTTTGGTTTTTTCATGAATAAACAGGGCGAGCTGATCTGCGTGATAACCGGTAGCGGACCGATAGGGAGGAAAATACCTGTTGATGATACAAATAACTTCCGAACTCATAAGATCTCATGGTAAAAGTCCAGATATTGTCGAGAAAGGCCTTCCAGAGAAAAATTCGCTTTTGCTGTTTTCCGTGCGTTCCGTGAAAATTCCTTGAGATCATTTGTTTGTGTTGCCACATTGCATACGACAGATGCTAATTCATCAGGTTGGCCATTTTTCAGAATCCATCCACACCGGCCCGAAAGTACTATGTTTCGAACATCTCCTACATCGGTGGAAATAACTGGCAAACCACAGGCAAGCGCTTCCCAAACACTCATGGGGCTGGCCTCATTACTTGAGGCACATAAGAAAACATCAGATGACGCCATTATTTCAGGAAGGTCTTCCCTATGCCCGAGGAAATGGACGTTATCCAATGCATATTTTTCTTTTAGCTTGGTCAATCGTCTAAAATACTTTCTCTGGCTCTTCAACACTTTTCCGGCAATGTAAAATTGTATTTCCGGACAAGAAAGTGACCGGCTAATACGGGCAGCTTCAACGATGTTGTGAAATCCTTTGTTGGCATT
>JBFKOL010000007.1:0-37610 GCA_041628815.1 Saprospiraceae bacterium
CCTATTCTGATGCGATTTATGGAGTAGAAGACACAAAGCGGTACGTCTGTGAGAGTCGCGTGTACAAGATGCTTGATCATGAGTATGGCTTAATCGAGGAAAGATTGAGCAAAATGAGGGAAGACACCTGCTTTTTTGTTTTCGCAGACACGATCCAGGCCATCAACTATCGCCGTACCATAAAGGGCAATGGATGGATGGGAGTAAGATTTCAGCACTTGCCTGGCTCAAAACCCAGTGAAGTGGTCATTCATGTGAAAATGCTGGATAAAAACAACCGACAGCAACAGGAAGCCATTGGTGTCTTGGGGGTTAATCTTATCTACGCCTGCTTTTATTACAGGGAAGCCCCCGAAGTATTCATTCAATCTCTTATTGATGGGCTGAAAAGCCGTGTCAAGATCGATATGATAAGAACCAAAGGAGAAGGTTTCTCCGGGTTTGACAACCGCCTGTTGACATTATACCTGGTCAAAAACGAACTTTCTGAAGTTGCCATGTTCGACAAAGACAAAAACAGCGTTCATGCTTCCGAGTTTTTGTATAAGAAAGAACTCATGGTGGTCAGGGGACATTTCAGGCCTCCCACGCTCGTAACGGCAGACGCCATAGTTTCTTCTTTCAGGCAGTTTATGAACGAAGAAAACAGCGACGCGGAGAATTGCCGGCTTGTGGTAGAAATGACCATGGACAATTTAACCCGATTTGGTGATTTGAACGAGCGAGATTTTCTGGACAGATCGGATATGTTGTGTTTAATGGGGCATACGGTGGTGATCTCAGATTGCAGCAATCATTATAAGTTGATCAATTACTTATCGGATTACAAAATCAAGCGACTTGGTATCGTAATCGGTGTGCACGAGTTGCTGGAGATCATCAATGATAAATTCTACAATAACCAGGATGGTCGTTTACTTTCAGCCTTTGGCGAACTATTCAGCAGGAATATCAAGGTATATGCTTACCCGGCGTTGGAAAAAGAAGGAGATAGCATGTTGGATGTGAACAACCTTCCTGTTCCAAGGGGCATTAAATTTCTTTATCAGCACCTGATAGATAATCAACAAATCGTTGAAGTTGAAGATGTCAACGAGGATATTTTGCATATTATTCCGGCCAATGTTTTTAAAGCCATCAGCAGCGGAGAGGAAGGCACTTGGGAAAGCAGTATGCTTTCAGCGCTTGCGGATCATATCAAAGAACAAGGATGTTTTGGCTTTAAAAAGAAATCACAATCATTTGAATACGAAAAACCCGATGGATTTGATGCGGAATATTTTTAATCGCGGGATAGTCATTTTCTTGCTGTTCTGTACTTCGTGTAAACCTAATATGCCGGAAATCGTGCCAGAAAAGGACAAACAGATACCTTCCTCCATCAAGGAACTCTTGGAGTCTTCCTATGTAAAAGGCCAGTTTGACCCTGAGACGCATCCTGGCTTTGTTCAGATCGAGCAAAAGTATGCGAGCAGGCCGGGAATGTGGATGCTGAGGGATGCTTACGAATCATTCCAGAAAATGTGGTCGGCTGCCCAGGAGGATGGACATGAAATACGTATCGTTTCTGCTACGCGCAACTTCAATGCCCAAAAACGCATTTGGGAGCAAAAATGGACTGGCAACACAATTCTTTCAGACGGCACCAAAGCCAACGAAATAGAAGATTCGGTACTAAGGGCTAAAAAGATATTGCTGTATAGCTCTATGCCGGGCACTTCCCGGCACCATTGGGGCACAGATATAGACATCAATCATCTTAACAACGAGTGGTTTGAGAAGGGCAAAGGAAAGGCTTTATATGCCTGGATGACCAATAATGCTGCCCATTATGGATTTTGTCAGCCTTATCAATCAAAGGACGCCGGAAGAACTGGCTACGAGGAGGAGAAATGGCACTGGTCCTATGAACCCATTTCGAGGTACCTGACTAGTTATTGCGAATATGCTATCACCAATGAAGCTATCAACGGCTTTTTGGGAAGTGAAACAGCTGCAGACATTAACGTCGTGTCAAACTACATCCTAGGCGTGGACAAAGGATGTTATTCAGCTCAATAGGCTTTCAAGCTGGTCTTTCCATCGAGCATAAGCCGATTCGTAAATGTTTCGGTGAGCGGCTGACGGTTGAATGTGTTGCCTTAACTTCAACCCTTCAAAGGCCTCATCTAGCGTATAAAACCCGGCACCAATTCCGGCTCCTCTTGCCGCACCTTGGGAACCATCGGTGTCAAACAATTCAATCTCGGCATTTGCCAACGTGCTTATAACGGAAGCAAAGGTTTCGCTTAAAAACATGTTGGCTCGACCGGCACGAATTACATTCGCAGTCAATCCCATTTGCGACATAATATCCAGGCCATAGCGAAATGAGAAGGCTATTCCTTCTTTCATAGCTCTTAGGAGATGGGTTTTGTCGTGTATGTTAAGATGCAACTGGTGAATGCTTGCCCCAAGGTTTTTATTGGACAATATCCTTTCAGCACCATTTCCGAAAGGCAGAACAATCAGACCTTTACTGCCCGGTTCAACACCTGAGGAGAGCGCGTTCATTTCCTCATAGGAGGCAACATTCAGATTCTTACGAGCCCAGGAGTACAGGATTCCTGTTCCATTGATGCAGAGCAGGACACCTATCCTATGCCTTTCGGGATGGTGATTTACATGTGCGAAGGCATTTACCCTCGAAAGAGGATCCGTATCCAATGCGTCGCTAACACCATAGACTACTCCGGAAGTACCTGCTGTGGCGGCAACTTCTCCAGGGCGCAGGACGTTCAAAGAGAGAGCGTTGTTTGGCTGGTCTCCCGCACGATAGGATATTTTTGTCCCGGCTTGAAGACCCAATTCTCTGGCAGCCTTTTCGGACAGTGCGGATTGTTCGGAAAATGTATCCACAACGGTCGGGATCAATGAATCTTCAAAACCATAATACTCCATGATTTCCTTTGAAAGCCGGCCTTTGGTGAAGT
Organism: Saprospiraceae bacterium; assembly: GCA_041628815.1. Lineage (GTDB taxonomy): Bacteria > Bacteroidota > Bacteroidia > Chitinophagales > Saprospiraceae > JBFKOL01. Next base: position 2,973 of record JBFKOL010000007.1, read on the forward strand.
CATAAAAAATCCCTTCAGATAATCCCGAAAAAGTCGTTTGTGGAATGCCACTCATGCGCATGGCAAGGTAGTCACCGGGTAACATGACCTTGTGGATTTTGTCGTATATGTGGGGTTCATTTTGTTTTACCCAGGCAAGTTTGGCTGCCGTGAAGTTGCCAGGAGAGTTGAGCAAGCTGGAAAGGCAGTTTTCTTCTCCTAAGTCTTTGAAAGCTTTATCTCCAATATTCACCGCCCTACTGTCGCACCAGATAATAGATGGCCGGACCGGAATCATGTCTTTATCAACACATACAAGGCCATGCATCTGGTATGAAATGCCGATACCCTTGATAGCTTCTTTTTGAATTTGTGCTTTTTGCATCAACTCAATCAAGGCACTCTTTGTTGCTTCCCACCACATAGTGGGATCTTGTTCTGCCCAGCCAGGCTGTACAGCTATCATCTCCATTTCTCGTTTTGGATAGTAGGCCGATGCGATCAGCTTATTGGTGTCTCCGTGGATCAATGCCACCTTGACAGAAGAACTACCTAAATCTATGCCCAGAAAATACATCCCGAATAAATGAATTGCTAATTTATATTTTTGAAACTTACGCGAGTGATTTCATGATGGAATTCGGTCATATAGAATATGCAATTGTAAGAACCCACGAAGTAGATAAGGACAAAAAAATGCATGTCCCGTCTATGCTTATGCTCATGCAGGAAGCTTCTATGCAGAATGTATTGAAGCTTAAAGCGTCGGTCTGGGACATGGAGGAGGATAATATCTCATGGGTATTGCTGAGGAAAGAACTGGTCGTTAAACGAAGACCGCTACTTGGGGAGAGCATTCAAATTGAAACATACCCCGCTGGATTTGACCGCGTATTTGCATATAGGGATTACTGGATGAGGGATGAATCCGGAAATGTTTTGGCGACGGCCGGATCTACGTGGACTCTTTTAAACACCCAGAGCCGGACTATGGAGCGCATTCCAAAAAAATTCTACTCATTTCATCCCGAGGACCATACGGGATTCCTGGAGCGGCCAAAAAGTAAAATCCTGATGCCTCAGAGAAGGGATTTCGTTAAAACCTACGAAATTGGTTATTATGACCTCGACTGGAACGGTCATGTAAACAACAATATTCTCTCTAAGCTGGTTCTGCAATCGACTCCCGAGGAGTTCGCCGGTCAGCGTAGCCTGGCCCGTATGGATATACACATCAAAGCGGAGACTTTTCTGGGCGAAGAGCTCTGTATATGGATGGAACAAATATCCTCGGAAGAAACGCTCCACTGTATCCAACCATTGGATGAAAACAGGACCATATTGATTGCACGTTGCAACTGGAAAAAAAAAGGCGGTGAATGAATTCAACCGCCTTTTTACTTCAATGAAATGTAGTATTTATTTGTTTTGGTCTTTGAAGACTCTGTAAAGCCTGCCTATGTTGGGTACAAGAATGGCTTCTGTTCGTCGATTTGTCGCCCTTCCGTCACGGCTGGCATTATCTCCTTCAGGCATGTATTGTGATCTTCCGGATGCAATCAACTGTTCGGGATTAACACCCAATCCAATCAATTTACGCACCACGGCAGTTGCCCTGGCAACACTGAGGTCCCAGTTGTCCTGGTACCTATCTGTATTGATCGACCTGGAGTCGGTATGGCCTTCAATAATGAGTGCTACGTTAGGATTGTTTTTCAGCATATCTGCGAGAGTCTGGAGGGTTTCTCTATCACTCGGGTCCACGTTGGAGGCCCCAGAGCGAAAATTAATCTCATCATCAAGGTCCAGATACAAAAAGTTTTCAATTTCTGTTATTCTCTGGTTGCTACTGGTTACTGCTGTTTCTACATCCGCGAACGCAGAATTGATCTCACTGCGAAGCTGATCGAGCTGTCGCTGTTTGTCATCTACAGAAGTCTGAACATCCGTCAATTTGGTTTCGAGATCTCTTCTTGTTTTGGCTAATTCTGCATCAAGTGCATTTTTTTGAGAAGTCAAAGTGGTATTTGATTCCCGCAGAGAAGCCAATTCTGCTTGTTGTGTTTGTGTGGTCTCGTCAAGGTCTTTCTGCAATTGTTCCAACTTCATGGCCAGGTCATCTTTTTCAGCCTGAAGGGCATCAAAAGATTTTTTACTAACGCAAGAAACTGAAATCAGCGCGACAGAAAGCAGCAGGTAGAGAAAAGAGTTAGTCATTTTCATGTCGGTCATATTATTTAAATGATGTACAAATTTAACAGGATGGAAGAAAAACCAAAAAAACGAGGACAAAGAAAGTATAAGATATCACAGATAAGATTATTCATCATATGTTAGTCGACCTATTTCACAGAGGGAGAAGATTGTATCAAAGTCTTATTTCCAGTGAAGAATGACGGGCGCGCTGGTCGAGTTAGATAGGATATTCGACGAGTTAGAATACCATCACCACCAACAAAAAAGATCTTCGCTGTAACGAAGATCTTCTGAGGTCGGGAGCGGATTCGAACCGCCGTACAAGGTTTTGCAGACCTCTGCCTAACCGCTCGGCCACCCGACCTTTTTTGGCGACACAAATATAATTCAAATTTCAACGACAGTGCATAGAAACGAAATTCGCTGGAAAGACTAGATAGACAGCAACTGTCTCAATTTTTTCTTGCTTAGCCAGTACACCCTTCCAAAGTGTCCACCCATCACCGCAACTGCTGAAATATTAAGAGCCAGGGAAATGTAAAATAGATTCGTTACATAATTGGGGCCAGAAGTGTTTTTCAACGACCATGCCAACATTGACAGCATTGCAGCAGATAAAATGAGAAGAATTACTCCACCCCTGAAGCGATTGGCGCGCTGATGTAAATATTGCCTATGAATACTCAAATAAAGTCCTTTGTAATCTTCGCTGGCCGGATTCATGCGAACAAGCTGGCCGGCAATTCTTTCAGCTTCATCAAAACGCATCACATTCATCAATGCCGCTGACTTCTTAAAGATCAGCCATTCGTACGTTCCTTCCGATCCGTGATGATAATTCACATTGTTCAAAAAAACGAATTCAATCAAGGGGTCGATAAGAAGAAGCACCTTTTCATACCTGCCTAAATTGAAAAGGGCAGTTAAATATTCAAAGGTGTAGTAGTTTTTCTCGGAATCCTCCATGATGAGAATATCCGCCAGATGCTCTTCATACAATTTTACGATGGATCGAAAATCGTTGCTTTCGATCTGAGCAAATTGCGACGCTATATGTGCAACAGCCGGTTTCATGGTATGACAACAAATGTACTTGGTTTTAGTTTCTGTTGTCTGCCCCCCATGACAGCTTTTCCCTAAGTGTTTTTAGAAAGGTGATGTCTTCCACGCGAACGAGTTTTGTACAAAAGTCACATTTTCTTACAGCTAGCTGGTGTTCTGCGGTAATCGTCTCCACCCGGCTGTCGAGTGTACAGAGAAAATTGCTGGCCCGGCCTTCTATTTCGAAAGAGATTACTGTATCATCAGAAATTACAAGGGGTCTGACGTTGAGATTGTGAGGCGCAACAGGTGTGATGATGAAATTGCCTGAATTAGGAAAAACAATAGGCCCCCCACAACTCAATGAATACCCGGTCGACCCGGTAGGAGTCGCAACAATGACGCCGTCCGCCCAATAGGAAGTCATATAATCTCCATTGATATAGGTATGAATGGTGATCATCGAGGATGTATCCCTCTTATGCATTGTAAAATCATTCAAGGCAAAGGACAGGTCGCCAAACAAAGAAGGGGAAGACTCCAGGGTGATCATCGACCGCTCCTCTGTGGTAAATCGGCCATACCACACAGCATTGAAACACCTATCAATGTATTTTTTTTCAATGGTTGCCAGGAAACCAAGGCGCCCAAAATTGATTCCCAGGATAGGTATTCCCAAATTCCGGATAAGTGTCGTAGCTCTTAAAATGGTACCGTCTCCTCCAAGGGTGACGACCATATCGGTTCCGGAAGCAGCCAATTCAGAATACCCACGTATTACTTCACTGTTCGCATCAGGTATGAACTTTCTGCAAAAGAGATCCACTTCCTCAGAAACGCACCAGCTGAAACCCATCCGTGCAATCTTTTGCACCAACTCCAGGATCGATTCGTGATCCCGAGGCTTAATCTTTTGTGCAAACAGCAGTAGTTTCATGATATCGTAGACTATATTCCAACCCTTTCATTAATAAAACAAGGGCTGGTCTTGCATTTATTTATCATCAAATAACGATCCGATTATGAAAACCCTTGACGCATATTGAAAGTTTATATAGCTTTAACCCACAACAAACAACTCTAAATCAAGTTATTAGGGTGTTTATAAAGGTGGCTGAACAGATTTTATGAAGGATTCCAAGAACTATGCCGTACTTATTGATAAACTTGACGGCTTTATTCGAAAATATTATCTAAACCGTGTTCTGAAGGGCACCTTGATATGCATCTCTCTGTGTCTCGGCCTTTTTCTGATTTATACCTTTTCTGAATATCAATTCTATTTTTCCAAGGGTATTAGGAAGGTATTGTTCTTTTCTTACCTGGCTGTATTGGCGGGTTCTCTTGTATACTGGATTCTAATCCCCCTTACCAAGTACTTTAGGTTGGGCAGCAGGATAAGTCACGAAGAAGCCGCACGCATCATCGGCATCCACTTTTCAAAGGTCGAAGACAAACTGCTAAACATTCTTCAATTAAAAAAGGACGCCAACTCTGCGGCCAACAAAGATTTGATTGAGGCGAGCATCGACCAGAAAGCTGAAGCCATAAAAATTGTACCATTTTCCAGGGCCATCAATTTGACGCGTAATCGAAAATACCTGAAATATGCACTTCCCCCTTTGGCCGTATTCCTCTTTGTCGTTTTTGCGGCACCAAGTCTCATAAAAGAGAGTACCTATCGCATTATTAATAACGACAAGGACTTTGAAAAGAAGGCTCCTTTCACGCTGGTGGTCCAAAATGAGGACTTTGATATTCTCGAGTATGAAGACTTTCTTGTAGAAGTGAAAGTCGAAGGAGAAGTTCTTCCAGAAAATGCATTCCTGCGCACCGGAAATTACGACTATAGAATGCAGAAGACGGGACCGGATACCTATTCCTACCTTTTTGCCAATGTGCGTGAAAACGTGGTTTTTGAGATTTTCTCAGGCAGGTATGCCGGAGCAAGTTACGAGATAAATGTCCTTCCGAAGCCCAAAATGATTGACTTAAAACTGAAAGCTACCTATCCCAAACATGTGGGAAGGAAGAATGAAAGCTTTACCAATAATGGAGACCTGACCGTCCCCGAGGGCACCTTTTTGGACTGGAGGTTCAACGCCGCAGATACCGACGAATTAAGGCTTCAGTTCGGAAATCAAGAAGAACAGGTTTCAGAACAACTGGGAAGCGCGACTTACGGCTACACCAAAAGGGTCTTTGTTGACCAGGGCTATAAAGTCATATTAAAGAATGAAAATTTAACTGGAGGTCACATACTGTCGTACAACATCAGGACCATTAAAGACCAGTTTCCGGAAATTGGAGTCGAGACCTACAAGGACAGCCTGAACGAGAAATTGATTTATTTCTTAGGCAATGCCCAGGATGATTATGGTTTGACCAGACTTCATTTCGTTTACCAAAAAGTCAGCCCTGAAGGATCGGCCTCCGAAGAACAAAAAGAACAAATTCCATTTGCCATCGGCACTTTCACCGATTTTGAGTACATCCTTGATTTGGAAAAATACAACCTTTCCCCTGGAGAAAAAATCAACTATTACTTTGAAATCTATGACAATGATGGTGTCAATGGGCCAAAATCCAGCAAGACGTCAGTAATGACCTTTAAGAAGAAAAGCCTTGAAGAGGCAAAGGTTGAAGAAGAGGCCAACGAAGAAGCGATTAAAGATAAACTGGAATCCAACATTGATGAGTCCAGAAAAATTCAGGAAGAACTGAATGCATTGAGGGAAAAGCTGCTGCAGAAAGAAGCTCCAGACTGGCAGGATAAGAAGAACCTGGAAAAACTGCTTGATCGTCAGCGCAAATTGCAGGAACAGCTGATGGAGGCCAAGAATGCCCATGAGCGTAACCTACAGAACCAACAGGAGTTTATGAATCTATCGCCAGAAATGATGGAAAAGCAACAGCGAATGCAGGAGTTGTTTGAAGAGTTAGTGGACGACAAGATGAAAGATCTAATGGAACAGATTCAACAACTCATGAATGACCTGAACAAGGAACAGTCGTTGCAGATGATGGAGGAATTCAACAAAAATGAAGAGTCGTTGGAAAAAGAGATGGAACGCCTGCAGGAACTTTATAAACAGCTGGAAGTTGAGAAGGAACTGAGCGAAGCGATGCAAAAACTTGAAGAGTTAGCAGAACAGCTCGAGGAATTGAGTGAGGACACAAAAGATGCTGCTGAAGACCAGGACCAGGATCAGGACCAGGACCAGGACCAGGATCAGGATAGGGAATCAGAAGAGGAAGGGGAAAACAAACAGGACGAGTCTTCAAAATCAAACTCTGAAGAGTCCAAGAAAGACCAGGAAAATTTACAGGAAAGACAAGAAGGAATCAACAAGGAGTTCGAAGATCTTCAGGAGAAAATGAAGGAAACCCTTAAGAAAAACGATGACCTGGAATTTCCTCAACCTTTGAGTGATGACACACCAGAAAAACTGGATGATATAGGAGACGATCTTGAGCAAAGTGAACAATCACTGCAAAAAGGCCAAAACCAAAAGGCCTCTCAATCCCAGAAGAAGTCTGCTCAAAAAATGCGGCAAATGGCTCAGAGTCTTCAGTCACAAATGCAGGCAGGTGAGCAACAACAAATGCAGGAAGATCTGGAAACCTTGAGGCAGCTGCTCGAAAACCTGGTCACTTTGTCATTCGACCAGGAATCATTGATCGCTGATATCAATAGGACCGTCATCAATACACCAAGGTATATTTCGCTCTTACAAGATCAGATGCGCATTCAAAATGACTTCAAAGTAGTAGAAGATACTTTGCAGGCTCTCAGCAAGAGGCAGCCTCAAATTGAGAGTTATGTCCTTGAAAAAGTTGGGGAAATAAAATCCAATTTAAGATTTAGCCTGACAGAGTTAGAAGACCGTAAAAAGCCTGAAGCAAATCAAAGTCAACGTACCACCATGACCAACCTCAACGATTTGGCACTGATGTTGAGTGAAACGATGGAGCAAATGCAACAGATGATGTCAAGCATGATGCAAGGAGCCCAGATGTGCCAGAATCCAGGCCAGAGTCAGGGCCAGGGCAATCGGGGAAGAGTGCCAGCAGATAGGATAACTGAAGGACAGGAACAAATGTCCGAGGAGTTGAAGAAAATGATGGAAAATGCGAAAAATGGCCGTGGAAACTCAGCACGCGAATTCGCAGAAGCCGCGGCACAACAGGCGGCACTAAGAAAGGCCTTAGAAGAACTCCAGCGGCAGCAACAAGAAGAAGGACAGGGTATTTCTGATCAGCTCCAAAAAATCATTGATGAAATGGACAAACAGGAAATTGACCTTGTCAATAAGAGATTAGACAACGAAATGCTGTTGCGCCAACAGGAGATACTTACAAGGCTTTTGGAAGCTGAAAAAGCCCAAAAAGAACGAGAGTATGATGACCAGAGAAAATCTGAAACCGGCAAAGACATACAAAGAGAATTGCCTCCGTCCTTACAGGAATACCTGAAAGAAAGAAAAGCCCAATCTGATCAGTTCAAATATGTCTCACCTGAATTGAGACCACACTACAAACGATTGGTTGACGATTATTACAAAAAATTAAAGAGAGCGTAACGAAACAACTTTTACATGACTAAGAAGTCTTTGGAGTTACCCTCATGTGTCAGCAGCATATGTGAGCTTGAAAGATTTGTCGATGCTGTGACAAAGAGGTACCGAATCAATAAGGAAAAATATCCTGACATCCTGATCAGTCTGACGGAAGCCGTGAACAATGCGATTGTTCACGGGAACAAAAAAGACATCAGGAAGTATGTCAAGATCTACATGAATAAAACACCCGGCAGCTTAACATTCATCATTTCTGATGAAGGAAATGGCTTCAACCCGATGTCTGTTCCTGATCCGACCATTCCGGAGAATATCAACTGCTGTGGTGGACGAGGTGTCTTCCTCATGAAACAGCTGGCAGACCGTGTTCACTATCACAACAATGGAAGTACCGTAGAAATCAGTTTTGAATTATGACGGATGAAGCTTCTTCCGTTTCTGTATTTTACGATGAAGTCGATTTTAACCTTCCTGATGAACAAGTAGTTGAAAATTGGATCCAAAAAGTAATGCGCGAGGAAGGCAAACGCATTAAGAATATCAATATCGTTTTCTGTTCAGATGAATCCTTGCTGGACTTGAACCGTTCCTATCTTTTACATGATTACTACACAGATGTCCTGACTTTCCCTTACCAGAAAGATCCGATCGAAGGAGAAATTTACATTAGTGTGGACAGGATATCCGAAAATGCCATAAGTCACAAGAAGACACTGATCGAAGAAGCCCTACGGGTAATCATTCATGGCGTCTTGCATCTTTGTGGCTATGATGACTCGGAAGAAAAGAGTAAAGCCATCATGACCGGGAAAGAAGACCATTATTTAGAAAAATTTCCCGGACGGTATTAATCCGCAGGGTAGTCAGGGTTAAGTTGCATGGTAGAGGTTTTCAGGTGTGCCAGCATTTCTGAAGCACCGAGATGCCGCAATTGATTGCGATCAACTGCAGATCCAATATGTAGTTGAATCGACTTGTTTCTTTTATTATTGAGTTCATTGAGAAGTAGAGAAAGGCGCAGATTTAAATTGATCTGACTCGCCACTTGAAACAGGGTGCTGTTCTGACCTTCAAAAAATACCGGTATTATATCGGCATTTGTCTTCTTGATGATTTTAAGGACGAAGTTTTTCCATTCAAGATCTACGGCCCTTGTGAATAACCTGGGTGATGTTGCTACTCCACCAGAAGGAAAAATAGCGACAGCACCTCCTTTTTGAATATACTCGATAGCACGGAAGCGGGTGTTGAGGTTGGTGCGGATCGCTTCTTTCCGCTCGGAAAAGTCTATCGGCAGTAGGTATCGGCCTAATATGTCCTCCCTGCATAACACTTCGTTGACAATGATGTAGAAGTCATCTCTTTTTCGAGAAAGCACATGGCCCAAAGCAAGCCCGTCCGCCACGCCGAAAGGATGATTGCTGATGATCAACAAAGGTCCTTCAACAGGTATCTGGCCAAGTTCTTTCAAATCATAGACCAAATTGATTTCTAGCAACTCAAAAACATAATTCCATACCGGCAATCCAGAAGCGTGAATATGCTTTAATTGCGCATAGACGCGTTCAATCCTTCTTCTACCGGTCATAAGCTCTACGGAATTGATAATAGTCCGTTTCAAGATATGGTCATCAGAAGAAGCATACGATATCGTGCGTTGTTCTTTGCCAAATATCTCCTTGAATACATTCATAGGGTTTCGCTTCAAAAGAGTTTTTGTTGAACAGACAGCCGGAATGTGCGACGGTGATGGGTGGTAGTCCCCAAATCTAGGATAGCCTGCCTGTGAGACAGTGTGGCATAGCCCTTGTTTCGGTCCCACCCATAACCGGGATAACGCTTGGAAAGCCCTATCATATATTCATCCCGATAAGTTTTCGCAAGGATGGATGCGGCCGCAATCGAGGCAAACTTGGCATCTCCTTTAACGATGCATTCGAAAGGTATGGAGTAATAGCTTTCAAAGCGATTACCGTCGACCAACAAAAGCTCGGGTTCGAGGGATAGGCGCGAGATACTCTCGTTCATAGCTTTGATGCTAGCCTTGAGGATGTTGATGCGTTCGATTTCTCGCTCATCTATCATGGCCACACCGTAGGAGACTGCGTGCTTCTCTATGTGTTCTCTGAGAAGCCAACGATCCTTCTCACTCAATTTTTTACTGTCGTTAAGTTTTGGATGATGATAGTCGCGTGGAAGAATAACAGCAGCGGCCATTACAGGGCCCGCGAGGCACCCCCTTCCTGCTTCATCGCACCCCGCTTCTATTTTGTGAGAAGAAAAGGAAAGTTGCATCTTGCCAAATATAAATCTTAATAACTACCTAATTTTGCCGGTCGCCAAAATTTATTGAGGCTATTCTAAGTTTAGCAATAAAGTGACAAAATGGCATTGGGCATAATTTGCCCATTATTCAGCATCCATTGTCAGGAATATGTGATCTTTGCGCTGTCAACATGTCACCATGCCTTGAATGGAATAATTGTAGTGACAAAGGGTATAAAGAAGAACTGTCTATGTTTAATGTTATAAAAAAAATATTCGGCACCAAACACGAAAGGGATGTAAAAGCCTATTCCCCAGTAGTGGATGAGATCAATGATTGTTTCGAATCCTATCGCAATTTGACCCATGATGAACTGAGGAACAAAACACATGAATTCAGAGAGCGCATAAAAGAGCACCTGAAGGGCATAGATACCGACATTGCCCGTTTAAAATCGGATGCCGATGCAACGCAGAAGATATCTGAGAAAGAAAAAATATACAACGACCTAGACAAACTCCAGGAAGAACGTGATGAACACCTGGAAGATATCCTCAAAGAACTATTACCCGAAGCCTTTGCCGTGGTTAAGGAAACTGCGAGGAGATTCATGGAGCATGAAGTGATTGAAGTTTCAGCTACAGAATACGACCGCGACCTTGCATCATCCCGTGATTACGTGTCCATTTCAGGGAACAAGGCACTTTGGAAAAACTCTTGGGTGGCGGCAGGAGGAGCGATCACCTGGAATATGGTTCACTACGATGTTCAGTTGATCGGCGGAATGGTTCTTCATGAGGGCAAGATAGCTGAAATGCAGACGGGAGAGGGAAAGACACTCGTAGCGACCTTGCCGGCTTATCTAAATGGTTTATCCGGGCAGGGTGTGCATATCATCACAGTGAACAATTATCTCGCTTTGCGTGACTCAGAATGGGTAGGTCCCATATTCCAGTTTTTGTTTCTGTCGGTGGATTGCATAGACAAATACAGACCACATTCAGAAGAGCGCAAACAAGCTTATGGCTGTGACATTACCTATGGTACTAATAACGAGTTTGGTTTCGATTACCTGAGAGATAACATGGTCAGATCACAGGGTGAAGTTGTGCAAGGAAAGCATCATTACGCCATGATCGATGAGGTGGACTCGGTATTGATAGATGATGCGAGAACGCCTTTAATCATTTCTGGTCCTGTTCCAAAAGATGCCGAAGACCAGGAGTACAACGAACTTAAACCCAGAGTAGAGCGCCTCATTGTGGCACAGAGAAAACTTGCCACGGAATACTTGGCTGATGCTAAGAAAAGTTTTGCAGAAGGCAATAGGGGATACGAAGAAGGAGAGGCCGGGATGTCTTTGTTGAGGGCGTTCAAGGCTTTGCCCAAATACCGGCCGCTTATCAAGTTTTTAAGTGAAGAAGGCGTTAAGGTCACACTGCAAAACGCGGAAAACTTCTACATGCGAGAGCAATCCAAAAACATGCACATAGTGGATGAGCCCCTGTTGTTTACGATTGACGAAAAGAATAGGAATGTAGAACTAACGGAAAAAGGAGCAGAGTTTCTTGCCAAAGGAGAATCAGACCCGGACTTCTTTGTGATGCCCGACATTGCCACTGAAATGCAAATTTTAGACACAAGGGCCAAAGAAGAAAACAAAGACTTTACGGAGGAAAAACAAATCCTCATCCAGGATTACTCCATAAAATCTCGTCGCCTTCATGCGGTCAATCAATTGCTGAAAGCATACACTTTGTTCGAAAAGGATGAAGAATACGTCGTAATGGAGGGCCAAGTAAAGATTGTCGATGAGCAAACAGGTCGAATGATGGAAGGCAGGAGGTATTCCGATGGATTGCATCAGGCCCTTGAAGCCAAAGAAAATGTAAAGGTTGGAGATATCACGCAGACATATGCAACGGTCACGCTGCAGAACTATTTCCGGATGTATCACAAATTGGCGGGCATGACCGGTACGGCGGAAACCGAAGCAAAAGAATTTTGGGACATATATAAGTTGGATGTTGTAGTCATTCCGACGAATAAACCAGTCATTCGCGACGACCGTGAAGACCTTGTTTACAAAACAGCCCGCGAGAAATTCAATGCGGCAATCGATGAAATTGTAGAATTGACAAGTCAGGGCCGACCCGTTTTGGTGGGAACCACATCAGTCGACATATCTGAAAAATTAAGCCGCATGCTCAATTTGAAGAACATTCGACACAATGTTCTTAACGCAAAACAACACCAACGGGAAGCACATATAGTGGCAGAAGCAGGAGTAGCAGGCAATGTGACCATTGCCACGAATATGGCCGGTAGAGGTACTGACATAAAGATTTCGGATGAGGTTAAAGCTGCCGGAGGATTGGCCATCATTGCCACCGAAAGACACGATTCCAGAAGGGTTGACAGACAGCTTAGAGGACGGGCTGGAAGACAGGGAGATCCGGGTTCGTCACAATTTTATGTGTCGCTGGAGGACAACCTTATGAGGCTGTTCAACTCAGAGCGATTGGCTAAACTCATGGATCGCATGGGCCATAAGGAAGGAGAGGTGCTTCAACACAGCATGGTGAGCAAATCCATCGAACGGGCGCAGAAGAAGGTGGAAGAAAACAATTTTGGTATAAGGAAACGACTTCTCGAGTACGACGATGTCATGAATATACAGCGAGAAGCGATCTATAAGAAACGAGGCAATGCCCTTTCAGGAGATCGATTGTCTGTGGACCTGCACAATTTATTTACAGCGTTATGCGAAAACCTGGTCCTGGACTATAAAAGCATAGGCGATCACAATGCTTTCAGGAATGAGTGTATCCGGGTATTGGGATACGATCCGGAAATTGATGCTGTGGCATTCAATGAAGCACCTGAAGATGAGTTGGTGGAAGAATTGCAAAAACAGACACTTGACTTTTATGCCATGAAGTTTGACAGGATTACAGAGATCCTGATGCCGGTCATAAAACGGGTATACGAGAATGAAGGCCACCGCTATAAACGCATTGCCGTGCCCTTTACCGATGGAGGCCGTACGCCGCTGCCTATATCTGCCGACCTGGAAGAAGCCGTCAAAACGAATGGCAAATCTGTTGTTAAGGATATTGAAAAGGCAGTTAGTCTTGCAATCATTGATCAGAATTGGAAAGAGCATCTTCGCGCCATGGACGAACTCAAAGAATCTGTACAGGCGGCTTCTTTTGAACAGAAAGACCCACTGGTCATCTATAAAATGGAAGCTTATGAGCTTTTCGAAAGACTCATATACAAGATCAATGAAGAAGTCAGTTCGTATTTGATGAAGGGAAAACTTCTAATCAATATGAATGATGGGCTGAGAGAAGCAAGACAGGAAAAAACAGACCTTAGTAAGACAACCGTAAGCAGGGAAGAACAAGCGAGAAGAGCAGCAGCAGAAGGAGTAAGCCAGCAGCCTGCCAAACCAGAAACATACAGGCGGAGTGAAAGGAAAATAGGCAGAAACGATCCGTGTCCATGCGGTAGTGGAAAAAAATACAAACAATGTCATGGAAGAAAATAGACTGATTAAATCTGATGCCATCATAATACTCGCAATGACCATTTTGGCTGCTCTTGCCCCACGTGTAGTGCATGCCCAGGTCAATGTTGTTGAACAGCCGGAAGTTAAGGAATTGATGGACAGATTTGTCAAACTTGGAAAGGAAGAGCCTTATATCGATGGATGGAGAATTAAGATCATCTCTACGACCAATCGTCGTGACCTTGATATTGCGAGATCAAAATTTGTAAATTATTATCCGGACATCAATTTTGTCGTGAGCCATGAAAGTCCTCATTACAGCATTAAAGTTGGAGCATTTGAGACTCGGATCGATGTAGAGCCAGTCTTGAATCAGTTCAAAAGCATTTTCCCGACCGCCTTACCCTATCGAGATAAAATCATGAAGAGCGAGCTGTTTATAGCCAATGGGTTATAGGAAGAACTACATACGTCAACCCCGGCTGGATTGGCTGCTCTTAATATGCTATCTCGCCTTAGTAGGTATAGGCTTATTGATGATCTACACCACAACAGCCCAGGACACCCCTGTAGGCATGTGGTCCTTTGATTCAGTTTTCGGCAGGCAGGCCATATGGGCCGCCATCTCAGTGCTGGCGTTGCTTGCCGCTTATATGATAGATGTCCATTTCTGGAGTTCTTTTTCGCTACCCTTTTATGTTGCAGGCATTATTTTTCTCGTGCTGCTGTTGTTTGTCGGGACAGAAATAAAAGGTGCCCGATCCTGGATTAGTATGGGTGGTTTTTCTATTCAACCAGCGGAATTTGCTAAAGTAACCACAGGCCTTTATGTCGCCAGCTTATTGAGTTCCATAAAAATAAAACTGAGCGAACTGAGATCGCAAGTGCGTCTTGCGGCGATTGTATTCATACCGATGGCATTGATTGTCTTGCAACCAGATCCAGGCACAGCCATCACATTTGTTTCACTATTCATACTCATGTATAGAAGAGGGCTACCCACCTCGTATTTTACATTGTCTTTTGCCCTGTTTCTCGTCCTTGTACTAACACTCAAATTTGATGTGATGGTTGTTGTAACAGCAACTTTCATGTTTTTTGCCTTTACCGTAATGGAATTTTCGAGAACTCAGCTGAGAAGTGTCATGCTTGCAGCTTCTTTGGTGCTTATTTTCATAGCCGGCATACAATACGACTTGCTGTATTATGCTCTCACACTGAATGCTGTTATCGCCCTCTATTTTCTTTTTTGGAAAAATCCACATAGAACTAGTGGGATGAAATACTCGTTGTTATCTGCTGTGGTCTTGCTTTGCCTCATATCATTTGTTACCTCTTACGCCTTTGATCATTTGCTTAAGCCACATCAACAAGACCGCATCAATGTATGGTTGAATCCTGAAAAATGCGACCCGAGAGGATCAATGTATAACCTGATCCAGTCAAAGCTTGCTATCGGCTCAGGAGGCATAAAAGGGAAAGGGTTCATGCAAGGCACCTATACCAAATTCAATTATGTTCCTGAACAGACTACTGACTTCATTTTTAGTAGCATAGGTGAAGAACAAGGTTTTATCGGAGGACTTGGAATCATCATACTGTTCATCGTAGTCATACTAAGGATCCTACAGATTGGAGAACGGGCCAAGTACAATTTCTCTAACAACTTCTGTTATGTGGTGGCCGGATTCATTTTTATACATTTTTTTATAAACATCGGAATGACCATGGGGCTGGCACCTGTTATAGGAATTCCCTTGCCATTCATTAGCCAGGGAGGTTCTTCTTTGCTCGCGTTTTCAATTATGATAGGCATTGTTCTCAAAATGAATCGCGCAACGTGACCATGAAGTTTCATGTTCAAAGGAGCGCCATGGAAGGTGATGCACGGGCCGGCATGATTCATACGGCTCATGGAGATATTCCAACCCCTGTTTTTATGCCTGTTGGCACACAGGGAACGGTAAAATATGTGACACAGGGAGAATTAAAAGAACTGGGTGCAGACATAATACTTGGAAACACATATCATCTATACCTGAGACCAGGACCTGAATTAATTGACAAGGCCGGAGGGTTGCACCAGTTCATCCAATGGCCGCAGGCGATATTGACGGACAGTGGAGGATACCAGGTATATTCCCTTAGCCAAATGCGAAAAATATCCGAAGAGGGTGTTCGTTTTCGATCCCATATTGACGGATCTATTCATTTTTTCACCCCTGAATACGCGACAGATATCCAATTACAGCTGGGCGCTGATATCATAATGGCATTTGATGAGTGTACGCCTTATCCTTGCTCTTATGAATATGCGAAGAACTCGATGCAACTCACACACAAATGGCTTGACAGGTGTCTGGCGCAAATGTCTTCTTCCAACTATGGTAAACCCTATGAACAGCTGATGGTTCCTATTGTTCAAGGCAGTACCTATGCTGACCTTAGGGTTGAATCAGCTGAATACGTCTCTCAAAAAGCTACTCCGATTAATGCCATCGGTGGGTTATCGGTGGGAGAACCATCGGCAGAAATGTATGAAATGACCCATGCAGTATGTCAAATACTTCCTAAGGACAAGGCGCGATACTTAATGGGTGTGGGCACACCCGTCAACATTCTCGAGTGTATAGATCTGGGTGTGGATATGTTTGATTGCGTAATGCCTACACGCAACGCCCGTCACGGTATGCTTTTTACACGGGACGGGATCATCAACATAAAGAACGCCAAGTGGAAAGATGACTTTTCACCGATAGATGAACGATTGCCCTGTAAATTGTCCAATACCTACACCAAGGCCTATCTAAGGCATTTATTCAATGTAAAAGAAGCCCTTGGTTGCACAATCGCATCGATTCACAACCTGACATTTTACGTTTGGCTGGTTAAAACCGCAAGACAACATATTTTAAGGGGTGATTACAAAAGTTGGAAAAAGGAGATGGTCAAATCCCTAGAAAGGCGACTATAAAAAACGCCCGTCAATTGTTGACGGGCGCCTCAAAACAAAACGAAAAACCAACTTTATTTTGACGGGAGTCAAACCCCGCTATCATCATATTCCACGCCGTAGTTTAACAGGTATCTTTTTGGTCCTACCTCCCCGGTTGACTGTAACATTTACCGTATCCCCTATTTTGACGAATTTCAATGCTTCGGATAAATCTCCGGTACTTTCAATTTTGTTGCCATCGACTTCTACGATCACATCTCCTATTTCTATACCGGCATATTCGGCGCTGCTGTATTCGCGACGGCCATAACGGTCATAATTGTAATCTGCAACATATACGCCCTTGTCCAGGTTCACATTAATACCCTGTTCTTTTACATCTTTTATTTCTGCAATCTGGATTCCGAGGTAAGCCCTTTGGATATCTCCTCCGGTTTCCATGATCTCCATTACTACGCGTTTGACCAGGTTAGACGGAATGGCAAAGGAATAACCTGCATATACACCGGTTGGTGAAGAAATTGCTGTATTGATTCCTATAAGGTCACCTTTTGTATTGACCAGAGCACCCCCGCTGTTGCCCGGATTTACGACAGCATCTGTTTGGATGAACTCTTCAATGGGTTTTTGATTCTGTATGATTTCGAGTTCTCGCGCTTTTGCAGAAACAATCCCAGCGGTGACAGTTGAAGTGAGATCAAAGGGATTTCCTACGGCCACGACCCATTCACCTACTTGCACCTGATCTGAATCGGCAAATTGGAGGGTGGGAAAGCCCGAGCCTTCGATTTTAATGACGGCAAGATCAGTGCTCGGATCTGTGCCAATTTTCCTGGCGATGTATTTCTTTCCATCTTCTGTTGACACATCAATCACGTCGGCGAATCCGACTACGTGATTATTGGTAACGATGTAACCATCATCAGAAATAATAACACCTGATCCCGTTCCTGCCTGAGGCCTTTTCCTGTTGCGCCGGAAAAAGAACAAATCCTCAAATGGATCGGAATAATTTCTGCGTCGTTCGCTGTAAGAGGCATACTCTTTGTTTTGTGCACTGATGTGCACCACTGCAGGATTGGCTTTCTTCGCTGCCCTGACAAAGTCAAAATCCACAGCCACTGCACTTGCGGCATGTGTTGGGTTGGAGGTCAGAGTTGTATAGGGTACTTTTTCATAAATAACCCTTTCCTTGTCAAACATCTTGAAAGCAGCAAAAGCTACTATTCCACCGAGGATGCCTGCCATAAAAAGCTGAAGGGTTCTTTTCATTTGATGGTCGCTTTGTCTAAGTCCAAGTAAAACGTCGCCTAAAAATGCAATGTTTCAAGAATAAAATCTATTAACACGATGTTAACGCAATGAAGTGATGCTATGTTTGATATCGTTTATAGATGTCCAAAATGGTTTTGGCCAGCTTGTGATCTTTTTCTGTTACCTGGTTTCCAGCATCGTGGGTAGTCAATTCAAAATCGACCGTATTCCAAACGTTTGTCCAATTGGGGTGGTGGTTTTGTTTTTCTGCTGCAAAAGCTACTTCTGTCATGAATGCAAAAGCCTGGGTGAAATCCTTAAAAGTGAAACTTGCAGTTAACCGGTTGTTTTTTTCTTTCCACATGGTGATTTATTTAAATGTCCAGTCGTAATCAGCGCACGAAAGCAAACACTGTTGTAACAGTTTTGTACAGGCGGCAATATCTTTTTTGTGGGCCATCTCAATGACCTGGTGCAAATAGCGTGTCGGAATGGATATGCCTCCTGTTATGGAGCCTCCCTTTGTGTATCGTTGCATAGCCGCGCCATCAGTTCCTCCTGCAGGCAGTATCTCCATCTGAAATGGCACCTCGTGGTTTTTGGCCACCTCACGCATAAAGCGCACCATCCGGTAATCGCATATTGTAGATCCGTCCATCACTTTGATTGCGGCACCCTTCCCCAACTCAGTCACCTTTTCGTGAGGCTGGGCATTGGGCAGATCATAGGCCATGGTCACATCGAGAACGATACCAAAATCAGGGTCAATACCCAGGGTGGCAGAAGTGGCTCCCCGCAAACCCACTTCTTCCTGCACAGTAAATACGGCATATAGGTCGAATGGAAGCACTTGATCTTTCAATTCACGTAAGGCTTCGAGTAGAATAAATACAGAAACACGGTTGTCAAGCGACTTTGCGTTCACACAATCTCCCATTTCCACGAGTTTTCTTTCCCGGGTGATGGGATCGCCAATCCGGACGATTTTCTCGACTTCTTCCCTAGGCATCCCCGTATCAATGAAGTATTCTGTTATTTCAGGAACCCTCTTTCGTTCTTCCGGCTTCATAACATGAATCGGTTTAGTGCCCATAACGCCTAAAATATCCTTGCTACCATGGATAATAACTCTTTGTGCCGTAAGCGTTTTAGGGTCGAATCCGCCCAATGGATGGAATCGCACAAAACCCTCTTCATCAATATGAGTAGCAATGAAAGAAATTTCATCCATGTGAGCTGCAACCATGATTTTTTTCCTTTCGCGTCCTCTTTTTATGGCTACAACATTACCCATAGCGTCAATTTCAATGACATCCACAAGGGGCTTCACCAAAGAAATCACCTTTTCTCTTATGCGCTGTTCAAATCCAGGTGCTCCGGAAATTTCGCATATCTCACCCAACAACTTGACGTCAATCATAGGATTAGAGATTAATTTTGAGATCAATATAATAACCGAACAATAAGTTTTAGATGTGTGAAAGGATTTGTTTATTAGACGTTTTTCTAAAAACCTTCGGATTCCATACCAGTCAACATCGGCTTTTGGGTCGATTACATAAAGAAAATTAAGTGTCACTCCTCAAAAGTCTCGCGGGGCAAACCCTTGTTTATGGTATGGGACATATCCTGCCAAGGGTGCTTCACTTTATAGTCTTCAACTCCTATTTGACCTATAAATGGAATGATAGTCCCGTTGAGTATGCAGTCTACCTCGATTTATATGCATATGCTTCTGTATTACTCGTAATTTTTTCGTTTCGTATGGATACAGCAATGTTCAGGTTTGGCCAAAAGGAAGCGAATCTCGAAACAACGTACGTAACTGCATTGATACCGCTTGTTCTTACATCTTTGACATTGATAGCGGGAGGCTTTTATTATTCGGACATGATAGCGGAATGGCTCACTTATCCTGGGCAAGGTCATTATGTTTTTTGGTTTTCCATGATTATAGCCTTTGATGTAGTTGCCCTGCTGCCTTATGCGCGCTATAGATTACTCAACAGGGCCCTGACCTTTGTTAAGTTTAAAATTGCCAACGTATTAATTACGGTGGCATTGGTTTTTTTCTTCCTTGAGTATATGACTGTTTTTCATGGTGGTTGGTTGGATAGCTGGGGATTTATTGAGAACGAAGTGGACTTGGTTTTCCTGTCTAATTTGATTGCGAGTTTTGTGATAATGGTGATCATCCTGTTTTACAACGTACCTGTTAGCTGGAAAGTGAACTGGGCACTTTGGAAGAAAATGCTTTACTATGCCTGGCCACTGATTATCGTAGGGGTGGCGGGCAGTATCAACCAATTCTTTGCAGTGCCACTTCAAAAATATTTTCTGGGCGAAGCGGTAGAAATAAATAAGTCTCAGGCGGCCGTTTATGGAGCGGTGCAAAAGCTTGCAGCACTACTTGCTATGTTTACCACTGCATTCAATTATGCTGCTGAACCATTTTTTTTTCAGAAATGCCGATCGAACAGATGCCCGGACCTTGTATGGAGATATAGCCTTGTTTTTTGTGGTGGCGGCAGGCATGCTTTCCCTGGGTATTGTCTTTTTCATTGACGTTTTTCAATTCATCGTAGGCCCACATTTTCGACAAGGTTTGTACCTGCTGCCCATCCTGTTGATGGCCTATGTCTTTTTAGGTCTGTATTACAACGTGTCCATCTGGTACAAACTAAGTGACAAGACCATATATGGTGCGCTGATAGCGGTCATAGGAGCGACAATGACACTTACAGGTTCCGTCCTTTTCCTGCCGAAATATGGTGTAATTGCATCTGCCTGGACCGCATTGGCATGTTATTCATCCATGGTGCTTCTAGCATATGTGCTTGGACGGAAATATTATCCTATTCAATATCCTGCCAAGAAAATTACATTTTACCTATGCCTTATTCCCCTTTTTATGGCACTATCCTTATGGTTGCGCACGGGACATCTGGCACAAGATATATTTCTGGGTATTTTGCTATGGCTGGCTTTCCTGATAACGTTCTATATTCTTGACAAATCGAGAATATCGACACACCTGTTATCTGGAGTCAATAAAAGTAAGTCATGATGTAGTCCCTTATGGAAATTCTGTTTTTGATGCAGTAAACAACAAGGGCCAGTAATAAGAATAAGATTATTCTTTTGACATTCAGAAATGCATTCCTGTTCTTTTCTCGGCGTGTTTTGTATCGAGTTCGACTGGAATAGGACATAGCTTGAATTTTATTTGAATAAGTGTCCCATTGATTTCCGCTTCGTATCCAGGTATTCCCGGTTGGCATCATTGGGTTCCACTACAAGAGGGATCCTTTCCACAACGGCTATCCCGCTGCTTTGAAGGTCGTGGATCTTATCCGGATTGTTGGTAAGAAGCCTTATCCGCGTGATTCCCATTAGACACATGATGTAGGCTGCCACAGAATAATCGCGATAATCCGCTTCCAACCCAAGCGCTTTGTTAGCTTCAATCGTGTCGAGGCCTTTTTCCTGGTGCTGATAGGCCTTGATTTTATTGATGATCCCGATTCCCCGACCCTCTTGACGGAGATAAACCAAGGCACCTTTGTGCTCCGAGATCATTTTCATGGCAATATCCAGCTGTTCTCCACAATCACACTTTCTCGAATGAAAGATATCTCCGGTAATGCACTCAGAATGTATGCGGACCAGTACGGGGTTCTGCACATTCATGTCGGGGTGTCTGAGGGACAGGTGTGGAAAATAATCACCTTTGTCATCCGTAAATGCAGAAAAAATGAAGCTGCCCCATTCTGTGGGAAGTAATGTTTCAGCTTGATTGTATATGAGCTTTTTTTCCTGCATGACCTCGGCGTCTAGTAATCTTTAATGCGTTCCCAATAGTTTTGGTTCTCGATGTCATCAATGATTTGCAAATAGTTTTGATACCGTAAAAAACTAATCATTCCATTTTCAATGGCTTTTTTCACCGCGCATTGGGGTTCATTGCGGTGCGTACAATCGGCAAATTTACAGTCTTTTGATACATCGAAAAATTCTCTGAAATTATGAGCAACATCCATTACCTCAAGATAGTTGAAGCCCAGTGTTTTAATACCGGGTGTGTCGATGATATAGCCACCTTCGTCCAGACTAAACATTTCAGCGAAGGTAGTCGTATGTTGTCCTTTGCCGCTGTATCCCGATATTTCCTTCGTTCTCAAATCCAGTTGAGGTTTGAGCTGATTGATGATACTTGATTTTCCAACGCCCGATTGTCCTGAGATCAAGCTTATTTTTTCCTTGACGACTTGTTGAAGTGCATTAATACCTTCACCCGTAAAACAGGAAACAAGCATAACATTATAGCCTATGCCTTCATAAATGGTTTTGAGTGTATCAAAGATGTTCTTTTCATCAGGCCCGTACAGGTCGGATTTATTGAATACGATAATTACAGGGATCTGATAAGTCTCAGTTAACAGCAAAAACCGGTCGATAAATCCTGGCTTCAGATTGGGCTCTATAATGGTGACGATGAGAACGACCTGATCAATATTGCTCGCAATGATTTGCAAGTGATGTTTTTTGCGCGGAGACTGCCTTATAACATAGTTTTTCCTCTCCTGAATGCTCTTAATAACAGCAACATCATCTTCCATCTCGTAATGAACCTGGTCTCCCACAGCTACGGGATTTGTCAGTTTAAACCCCTTTAACTTGAACTTACCCCTTATTATACCGTGGACTTTAGACCCGTCACTATCATCTTTGATGTCGTAGTATTTGCCTGTAGATTTGATGATCACACCGGTCTTCATGCGAAACAGAATTGCTTGGCAGCATTTACAAAATCAGGGAGCAAATTTGGTGATTCCTCGATCGCCGTTCCGATGACTACCATTGATGCTCCTGCCTCTGCGGCTTTGAGCATACCCTCTTCAGTTCTTATGCCACCGCCCACGATCAATGGACAATTCAATATTTTGGAGACATCGGAAATAATATCCGGAGAAATGGCATTTGCCGCACCACTTCCCGCTTCGAGATAGATAGCATGCATTCCGAGCAACTCACCGGCAAGTGCTGTTTGTATGATCTGCTTGCGATCTTTTACTGGTAAAGGACGCGTATTGGTATAGGCTGAAATGGAAGATTTCGCATGCCCTTCTATTAAGATGTATCCCAGGGGCCAGACGGGAATATTCAAAGCAGATATTTTCAGAGCATTACGGACATGAAGATCGATCAAAAACTCAGGATTTCGACCCGAGATAAGTGAACTCATCAGAATCCCATCTGCTTCAGGGGAAAGTTGCTCTCCACCTCCTGGGAATAATACAATCGGAGCCCTGCATTTCAGTCTAATTCGTCTGATGATCAAATCGAGATCCACGTTAAAAACAGAACTTCCGCCGAGAAGAACTACATCGGGAGCATTAAAAGGTAGCAATGCGAGCATCTCTTCAAATGATGGCATCTCGACTTTTTCCGGGTCGATTAACAAGGCAAGAGAAAATCGATTTTTATGAAAGAGGTGCTCCAATCGCATGTACAAACTTAATCAACAAAGACTTTGGTAGTATTGGGCCCCTATCAATTATTGGTAGGAGTGCAAACAAAAAACCCCGCCAAATGGCGGGGCAAATCGTATGAAAAACAAACTATAAACTCCAATCTTAAAGGTATAAGTACCTGTAGAATGTTTCGCCATTGGTTCTGACAACCATGGTGTATTTGCCAGAAGGAAGTTCTTTCAGATTGTACTTCTTGCTGATGTTTGACAGCTTTGTAAAGCTTTCATAGTAAAGAACTTTTTCTTCCGACTTAATACTTACCTCTGCAGACTTGCCTAATGTGAGCAAATTGAAATCAACCGTCTTGTCGTTGTTCAACCAGACAATGGGTTTGTATGTGACTTCTGCTTTATCAGTGGCAAAGTTTACATTTTGGTCAGTAAGAACGAATTTAACCTTTTCGACCTTCATAAGATCATCCACGATCATGGTATAAGTACCTGGTTCAAGCCTGTTCAAATCGTATTTTTTCATTTTTTCAGACTTTGTGTTGATACGATCTTTATGGATGATTCCCCCATTGGGGTCAATAATGGTCAAATCGACATTGATGGCGTGCATATTTTCCATTCGCACGATCAACTTTTTGTTTTCAGAGCTCTTTTTGACGTACACGGAATACAGACTGTCATCCTTTGGTGAGTCGACATCCGATGGCATCATGGCCGTCAAAAGAAAAGAAAAACCTAACAATAGTATTTTCATGAGATTAAAATTTAATGGTTATTCAATAATCACCTGTACTCGTTTGCACCACGGTTACATTTTTGATGTGGTGCTCATGGTACTATCACTCAGGTCGGTGATAAACATGAACTTCCTTAAAAATTCAAATACAAAATTATGGGGATTTCTGTCCGACTTACTACATGGCAATTTTCCGATGATACAACTATATTAACACCAATTTGTTAATTCAAGATTAATAATGTTAAATTAGTATACAAATAAGATAAAATAACAGAATATCATTTTGCTCAATAGGTAAAAACCCTTGAATTATGACCTGGATAACCGATACAAATACCCTTCAGAAACCCACTTTAAAAACGGTTAGTCCGTCTTTTGGAAGCTCGTTCAGTTACTCCCGTTTTTCAGATGAGACGCCTGAGGGTTTTGCCCAATGGCATTATCATCCCGAACTCGAGCTTGTCTATATTGAAAAAGGGAACGGCAAGAGGCATATAGGCAACCACGTTTCTTATTACAATAAAGGTGATCTGATATTGATAGGCCCCAATCTGCCGCACTACGGCTTTGCTCATCGTCTGACAAAGAACAATATTGAGATGGTCGTCCAGTTTCGAGAAGATTTCCTGGGTGCGGATTTTTTCAAATCCAGGGAGTTACAAAAAATCGCTCAGATGATTGATCGCTCGAAACAAGGACTTGTATTCTACGGGAAAACAAAAAGAGATGTGGGCAGGATGCTTTCAGAAATGGATATCATGAATGTTTTTGACCGGCTATTGCGGATTCTTAAGATTCTCGATACTCTTGCCGAATCAGATGAATACAAGATGTTGAACGCCTCGAAGTTTACCATAGCCGTAAAACAGTCTGACAACCAGAGAATTAAAATCGTTTATGATTATGTCAGGGAGAACTTTCAATCCGATGTTAAGTTGGAAGAAATTGCTGAGCTGACCAATATGACCGTCCCTTCATTCTGTCGCTACTTTAAAAAACAGACCAAGAAGACGTTTACGCAGTTTGTTAATGAATTCAAGGTAATTCATGCGTGTAAACTGCTTTCTGAGACCAATCGGACCATCGCGGACATCTGCTTTGAGTGTGGATTTAACAACTTTTCTCATTTCAACAAACAATTCAGGATTGTGACTGGAAAGAGTCCATCTTCATATCGTTCAGAATTCAAAGAAGTAATTGGCTGATGAATAATATCACTTGATCTTCTTCTGGATTGTGTTCTGTCTGGCGTTTCATTAACTTGCCTGTAACAAAAACAATCCTGTTATGTATCGTATATTTCCCGGAGTTGGCATTTCCGCTGTTATCACGCTGCTTTTCATATGTTTTACTATGTCTTTAAATGCCCAGCGAGATTTGATTAAGGCATTGATCATTGATGGTGAAAACAATCATGGGGCTTGGCCAATGACAACGGCCATGATGAAGGATTATCTCGAACAAACGGGGCTGTTTGACGTGGATATCAAAAGAAAATCCTATACATGGCAAGGTCCCCACAACAATGCCAGTCTAGGAGAAGACCGTATCCGCGGCCTGCTTGATGAGTTCAAGATTCCTGGGGTCGGACCTACCACTGCTGTCGACGATCCCGTGATAGACCCCGACTTCAAGCCCGATTTTTCAGCATACGATGTTGTCATTACCAATCTGGGGTGGAAAGCTTCTGAGTGGCCTGAATCGACGAAAAAGGAATTTGAAGAATTTATCCATGGAGGCGGAGGACTTGTCGTCATACATGCTGCAAACAACTCATTTGGAGATTGGGATACATACAACAGGATGATTGGCTTAGGAGGATGGGGAGGAAGGAACCAGGCAAGCGGACCCTATGTCTATTATGACGACGGCGGCAATATAATAAGAGACAGCGGACCTGGAGAATGTGGTTCTCACGGGGCTCAACAGGAATTCCTGATTACCATTCGTAATGAAGACCACCCGATCACCAAAGGATTGCCTCAGAAATGGATGCATTCAAAGGATGAATTGTACGACCGGCTCAGAGGGCCGGCAGAACATATGGATGTTCTGGCCACAGCATACTCGGACCCTGAAAAAAATGGTCCACCCTGGAATAAGTCTGTCAAAGGAAGCGGTCGTCACGAACCAATGCTTTTGACCACGAAATTTGGAGAAGGCAGGGTTTTTCACACTGTTATGGGACATACCTATTATTCCATGGAGTGTGTTGGTTTTATCTTCACCTTCCAAAGAGGTGTCGAATGGGCCGCTACCGGTCAGGTGACGCAAACTGAGGTGCCTGAAGACTTTCCTGATCAGGAAAATGTCCAAACGCGGAAGTGGATCCGCGCATATAAATGATTCGTATTGTTGCCACCTTTTTTGGGCCGTTGGCATTCATGGCAATTTTATTGGGTTGTATAAAACAATCTGTCACCACCTCATTACTGGAAACTGAACAAACCCCACAGCTGTCGCTGGTGGAAGATAGCGACTCCATTCGAATTTCATTTGCAGAAAAACCTGTACTGAGTTATCATAAAACTACCAGGTTTCCAGGTATTGGAAATCCGTCGTACTATCAGCGAAGCGGATTCATCCATCCACTGTTTGCCCCAAATGGAACAATCCTTACCGATGACTTTCCTGTAGGGCATATCCACCAGCACGGGGTATTTCTGGCCCTGGTTAAAACGAGGATTGGAAATAGGTCACATGATTTTTGGAACCAACAGAATCACACCGGTACCATCATACATGACACCATTACCGAGATATTCATAGAATCTGACCATGTCGGTTTTGAAGCCAGATTGCAACACCTGGCTATTGCTGGTCAGGATACATTCGTTGCCATCAATGAATCCTGGATCGTAAGTGTCAAAAATTCCGGATACCCCTTCGTTATAGACTTTGTATCCATTATGCAATCAGCGATTTCTGATACCATTGTTGTTGAGCCATACCACTACGGGGGGTTTGCGCTTCGCGGACCCCGGCAATGGTATGATTCTGAAATTCTTAAAAATGAAGGTGAAGTAGGTCTTAATTACATTGGCACAGATGGAAAAGGAGGATTTTTAACCGACGATGGGAAAACAAGATTGAACGGTAACCACTCAAATGCCAAGTGGGTAAGTTTTATCGGTAGTATTTCAGGGCGCAAATCAGGAGTCACCGTGCTCTCTCATCCTTCCAATTTTAGATATCCCGAAAAAGTAAGGATACATCCGGTCATGCCCTATTTTTGCTTTGCTCCAATGGCAGAAGGAGGTTACCTGATCATGCCAGGGCAAAGCTATCAAACGAAATACCGCATACTGACATACGAAGATTTTCCAGGAAACCAAGAGCTCGAAAAATGGCACCTGGCTTTCATAAAAGATTGAGCATTTTAAGGGGTGGCCTATGGATTAAGTTGACAATTGCATTAGTTGCCCAAGGCGCGGTCTAGGTGAACATATCCACCGTCCACTGAAACCCACTGTCCTGTCGTATGGCTCGATTTGTCTGAGAGCAGGAATAGTGTCATGGCGGCTATCTCTTCCGGGGTGGTCATCCGGAGGCCCAAGGGAATGTTCTTTGCTAGGGTCGATTCTTTAGATTTGGGATCTTCAAACTTATTCAACCATTGACGATATAGCGGTGTCATCACTTCTGCAGGAAGAATGGCATTGACACGTATGTTGAAAGGGGCAAGTTCTGCGGCCCACTCCCGGGTCAGAGCAAGCTGAGCGCCCTTAGCAGCGGCATACCCGGAAGTGCCACCCTGACCTGTTAAAGCCACTTTAGAACTGATATTTATAATCGATCCCGAGGAATTTTTAAGGTAGGGAAGAGCATAGTGGACCAGGTCGTAATAATGAAAAAGATTGCTTTCTAATGATTTTCTAAATGCTCCAGGTCCCGTGGTAAGTCCTGCAGAATCGTTTACACCGGCATTGTTGACAACCCCATGGATTCCTCCAAAGCTTTCAATGCACTTTTCTACAACCTTTTTGCATTGACCTTCATTACTAAGATCTCCCAGTATTAATTCAATATGGCTCTTATCTTGGATTTGGGTTAAAAAGGATTCTACCTGCTTGTGGGGGCTAAAGGTAGCCACAAGGACCCGTGCATCTTCAGACAGCAAAGCTTTAGTGATCGCGGCCCCAATACCACTTGTGCCTCCGGTAACAATGAAACATTTTTTTGACAGGTTCAACTCCATATTGGTGAATGAGGGATTCTTATAGATGTATAGTCATTGTTCTTGAAGATCAAATATCTTTTCCATTTTAACCCATTTGACTCCTTTTTTGGCCCAAGGAAGTGGGAGCTGAAAAGTAGACATTAAATCCTCCCATTGTTCGACTTTATTGTTGGACTTTTTTTTGCCTTTCCTTGTGTCATAGTCCAATGGCTTTTCGGCCTCCAGGATCATAAATAGACGGTCTCCTGTACGATAGATCTCCATGAACCTGATGCCGATGTCTTCCATGTCTGCTATTATTTCGGGCCAAACAGCACCTGGTTTATGCCAACTTACATAAGCTTCAATCAAATCGGGATCATCCTTTAGGTCGCATGCATAGCAACTTCTAATAAACGGGTCGTTTGTAGAAGAAATATTCATGTATTTCTTTTAAGGTTTGAGTTTTTCTTAGGCATAGTTCCAGGCTGCTTTTTTACCGAACCACGCAACAGCAACAAAACATATAACAGGCGCCAAATACGAAAGCCGCACGCCCATTTGATCTATCATTAGACCTTGTATGGGTGGAAGTAGAGACCCCCCTGCTATGGCCATAACCAGACCAGCTGCCCCCAGTTTAGCGTCTTCGCCAAGACCCCTCAGCGATATTCCATAAATGGTTGGAAACATAAGCGACATACATCCGGATATGCCCACCAATGAATAAAGACCGGTCCGTCCACCGATACCGATAACGGGAATCAGCATTAACAAGGCCCCAAGTGATAAAACCATCAAGAGAATTCCAGGATTTATATATTTCAAGAGATAGGTGCAAATAAACCTGCTTGAAGCAAAAAGAATCATTGCATAAAAATTGTAATTAACCGCATAGGCTGCTGCATTGACTTCATTCCAGCCTTCACCCATCAATACTTCCGTACCGTAGTGAATCGTGTAGGTCCATACGGCAATTTGTGCTCCTACATAAAAAGTCTGTGCCACTACCCCTTCTCGGTATCGGATATTGGCCTTTAACCTCCCGAGGCTTCCTGTAAAATCTATGGTTTTATCCTGGTCCTGGTTTTTGGGCATGCGTGTGAAGAAAATTAAAAGAAAGATGAGTAATAGAATCAGGCTTATGGTCACATATGGCCCCTTGACGATGGCTAAATCGGCCATTTTGATGGCATCGAATTCGCCGGCAGGCAAAGCGGCGCGCTCATCGGTAGAAAGTTTGTTCATCTCCCCCAAGATGAAATCCTTCGCCACCAAAATCCCTATAATTGACCCCATTGGGTTGAACGATTGTGCCAAATTGAGCCTTTGTGTGGCGGTTGTCTCATCCCCCATAGAAAGGATATATGGGTTGGCACTGGTCTCGAGAAAGCTTAATCCACAGGTCATGATAAAAAAAGCTGCGCAAAAGGGCCAAAATATTCCACCGACACTGGCTGGAATAAAAAGCATACCTCCGAAGGCATAGAGAGCGAGACCTACCAGTATCCCAGATTTGTAAGAATACTTCTTTATAAATAAAGCCGCAGGAATGGCCATAAAACAGTAACCACCATAAAACGCAAATTGGACAAATGAACTGATAAAGGCGCTTTGGTTAAATATCGTCCCAAAAGCCTTTACGAGGGGATTGGTGATATCATTTGCAAAACCCCAAAGAGCAAAGCACAAGGTGATCAGGGCAAAGGGCCACCACAATTTTTTCGATACTACGGACAATGTATTCTGTTTTGAAAAACTGGAATATATGGAATGCGCACAATTAAGTTG
Organism: Saprospiraceae bacterium; assembly: GCA_041628815.1. Lineage (GTDB taxonomy): Bacteria > Bacteroidota > Bacteroidia > Chitinophagales > Saprospiraceae > JBFKOL01. The sequence goes on from JBFKOL010000007.1 coordinate 32,933, forward strand.
ATTTCTATTCAATAAATTGCCGTCAGATTGCTCACCGCTGTATGCAAATCCTGGATGCACATCAACATTTTTGGCGTTACGACAGAGTTCTCTATCCCTGGATTGACGAGAAAATGAGTGTCTTGAAAGGAGATTTCCTTCCCCAAAATCTAAAACCTCTATACGACAAGTCTGGCATTATTGGAAGCATTGCGGTACAGGCAAGGCAAAGTTTGGAAGAAACACATTACCTGTTGAAGTTGGCATCAGCAAACGATTGGATAAAAGGAGTGGTTGGCTGGGTGGATTTGAAGAGTTCTCAATTGGAAGATCAGCTCCATAACCTCACGCATAACCACGCTCTTTGCGGAATACGACATCTAATACAGGATGAACCTGATCCTGATTTTGCGATTCGCCCACAATTTGTACGAGGTATCAGCCTGCTTTCTAAATTCAATCTGACCTATGACATCCTCGTCAGACCGCATCAAATGCATGCAGCTTTAGAGCTTGTTAGACTTTGTCCCGAACAGGCCTTTGTAATAGATCATCTTGCCAAACCTGACATAAGATCTGGAAAAATCGCTTCATGGCAGCAATCGATACGCGAAATAGCATCTTGTCACAATGTTTTCTGCAAATTGTCTGGCATGGTCACAGAGGCTAGGTTGAGGCAATGGCATCCAGATGATTTTAAGCCTTATATGGACACCATCTTTGAAAGTTTTGGACCCTCCCGCATTATGTTTGGCACTGATTGGCCCGTATGTTTGCTATCTGCATCATTGGATGATGTAATAAATATTGTACACGGTTATGTAAAACAGTTGGGTGATGAAGATAGAAGGCTTATCTGGTATGACAATGCCGTGCAATTCTATCGGTTGAAGGAGACATCAGAAAATTTTAGAGAATAGGTTACATGGAGAAAGAAAGTATACGGGAGGCGATAATTACGGGCTACCGCAATACGATAAAAGCTAGGTACCAATTTGACCGGTTAAGGAATGCCTACGACTTGCCACCCGAGTTCACAGCAGAAAAGGTCGATCTTCTCCGAGATTTTTTCCTAACATATATGTACCCGGAATACGAGAGACGCCAGGAGCTAGATGCTGCATTTCTGAGTCTTGATGAACACTTGAAACATCCCGATCAGGTTTTACGCATTCTCATCGATTCTGGTAAACTCATCTTCATATATGGTCGTCATCTTCCGGGCGTTGTGCGAGCAGGTTTAAAGGCGGTGAGATCTTTCCGGGCAGCAACGGCATTTGAGAACCACCTGGAAGAAATTGCGAGAAGAAAAGAAGCAAAACCACCCTTCGGTGAAGAACAAATGAGATCATTTCTGGCTGAACTGTCACCACGGGAAATTGACAACTTCATTCAGGACAACCTCGCGTTATTCGATACGCTGCACGACAGGAAGCTGGTCAAAAAAATAATTGACATCGTAGAATATTTAATAAGAACTATGAAAAAACATCCCGACACCTATGGAAAAGAAGAGATCAAAGGACTTGAATGGGGTCAGGAAATCATAGTTAGAGGAGACAAGCTTTTCAATGAGTTGAGCGAAAAAGAGCAGCAGACACTTTTCGAATGGACTCAAAAGATTGAATTGGAGTTTGTTACAAAAATCACTCGAGCTTGATCAATTAATTCATGTTGAATTGGCGGGTTCAATTTCGAATGGTTTATTGAATGATTGACTTTGACCAATATGGACCAATATGGACCAATATGGACCAAAAGCGCAAGGTCAGACCATTCAATCCGGCCATCTGCATAACTTGCCGACGGTTTCAAACTGTTGGCAAGTGAGGGTATGGTCTGTCATTTCGAATCGATAATGCCTTATTTGGCCACCTAAGCCAAACTTATTGATGCTGGATTGCATGCCAAATTTAATTGCCAGTTGAGCTTTACTACGAAACAATTCCCGGGGGATAGGGAATAAAGTTGATCAGTTTACACCCATGCTTTTTATCTTTTTCCTGAAACGGGCGATAAGATCGTGGGAAAATCCCGTAATTACCCGCTCTTCTTGCTCATCAATACCATTGCTAGCTTCTGCTATCTGGTTAATCAGATCTATAAACTCCAGGAATTCAGGAGCAGGACCATGGGCTTCACATTTATTAATTACTTTTTGAAAAACCTGCTCTGCATCTGAATCGTGCTTTACTTCATACTCAAATGACCAACGAATGGTTTCAGCCCAGTCATGACCTTCCAACAGCTCTTCTAGTTTCGCAAACTCGGTATCCTGTATCAATCCATCGGCTTTAGCAACAGCATATATGAGCTCACCAAGGGTGCTATACAATTTTTCGGTTTTTTTAATCTCTTCACGCTTCATGGCAGTCTGATCAATGGATAAGTAATTATTTAGAAATAACGAGTGGCAAATAAGACAAATTGAGAGGAAGCCAGTCAACTTGGTCTATGAAAAAATTAAATATCCTATATTTTCTTTGTTTCTTCTATAGCATCCCAGGATTGAGTCAGGTAAATACTTCGATTTCTGCAGATTTTTAGGGCTTGTCCCTTCATCAATTCGATTTTTGAATGGGTGAAGGGGATTTTGATCTGAGGAATCAACATCCCGAAAAGTCCTGGATAGATGCCGTGGATTCGACTGCTAGGCTATATCGAATCCTCGATGGAAAGGCCATCATTGAGTTGTGGAGCCATCAGTCTGAGAATATAATTAAGGGTTATAATTTGCACTATTTCAATCGGGAAAAATAAACGTGGATCTTCAAGTATAGAAGGCAGCTATCGCCACGGCCGTGGCGAATTTTTCAGCGAGGGGGTGATTAACGAAATAACCAAACAAATTTCTTGATTTACATTCAGCGATATTACCTCTAATTCATTGAGATGGGATGACTCTTCCTACCTAGAAATCTGCCGGTTTTTACTGACTCAATTTCGTTCAAACCGTTTTCAGGGCTGTTCAAGTAAAACAATACTACGGCACCGATATTTGCTTGCCGATAATAATTCATGTGCCCCGCTGGTAAAGAAGGGTCATCGATAGCGGGAATCGTATCTTTTTCCAATAATCTGACAAATTTACCAAAAACAGGTCCAGGCTCATAAGCATCAATCGAAATCGGAATTATTGGGACACCTTCGCTATGCATTTCGATCAATTGAGTCCTGTCAGAAGTCCCACCTATAATTTGAAGCTAAACTTTGATGTCATGGTGGAAACTGACAGGGTCGGGTATGTGATACCTGTAGAAGCCAAAATATGGCCTTTCGGCGATTGTGCACCCCTGATAGCGATGAAAAAAGTACCTTGACCCCACCCGGTACCGATGTAGTCTTCAGTTCCAGTACCAACCAGTGAAGGACACGCTTTGTCGCCATCTATATAGATCTTGATCTCACCTTCTCCCCACCAATTCTTTCTGTATCGCTCAGTAACAATCAGGCCAATGTGAACTCCAAGGTATTTGCCCCGACCAGTTATTTTGGGCAGAATGGTGAAATCCTTTCCAAGAAGGGTTGGGTTTTCATACAACCACCAAGCGAGGAAGTACAGGGCGTCTTCGGGAATATCCTCCAAGGTGAAGTTGATATCGTAAAAGACAAGAGAAACCTGGTAGTCAGCCTCATTTATGAGGTCTATTCTTGCTCCGGATTTAAAAGGCATTGGAATGAAGACATTATACGACCTGCCCCCCGGATTGGAGAAAAGCGCATTTTCAAAAGCACTGTTGTTACCTAGTATACTGCAAAAGAAATCTCCAAATGGTACAGAAACCGATGGCTTGTTATGACCGTCCCAAAACATCTGAAGCTTTAAACTTCTAAGAGTTTTAGGGTCTTTTTGAAAGGTGGTGATTCCACATCCTTCTTATCAGCCCACTGCCTTTGACATCGGGAAGTGATTTAATCTCACCAGGCTTAAGTCTTTCAAAGGCATGTCCTTTGGCTCCCTGGTTGTCTCGTCCCCCAATCCTTTTTCGGCTCCCGGATTTTCAAAACTGCTCCACCGCGTTTCACTGTTTTCATCAAACAAATACAATGAATCAGGCTGTTGATGAAAAGATGGCTGGTTCCGGCAACTACAGGTCAAAATCACCAGAGAAACGACTAGGGATGGCAACATGATTAAGAATTGGTCATAATAAAGATAAGGAGCTTTAGGAACAAGAAAGGGCAGTCACATTGGACTGCCCTTTTTGTTTTTGATCTCCGAACTGGTTAAGCTGCTCGCTTGGGTTGTTTCTTGTCTGCCTTATTGTAGTCGATGGGCTTGTACAGTTTTTCGAATTTCAGCATACTGACCCTTTCGGACAAAAATCGCCTAGGTCTTAATCCTGTCTCCCAGGGATTAGGCGACGTTGCAAAACCTTTCATGTGACATAATTTAGTGAACAAATAATATTTGGAAATTATTATCAAAGGATCTTATTTCCAAATTATCTTCTGACTTATAAACAAACCATTAAGAATAAAAGTTTATTCGGAACTGACATTTTGTACCCTTATTTAGACTAAATTATGTGTATTCAGGACAACTGATCATGAATCATCGATATGTCAAGTCTATGGACAGCTCATTATAATCTTCTATCTATCTTCACCATTGAAGTCAATAAATCAATGCGAAAAAAGAAGGTTTTGATTGCCTCTTTTATAGGGATCCTAATCAGCTTGGGATGTATTCATAAAA